>NZ_JBRRBO010000038.1:0-41665 GCF_056756175.1 Stenotrophomonas sp. STEN240
GCCATGCTCGGCAACGGGCTCTACCGGCAACGCCCCTGCCGAGCATGGCTCGGCACTACAGTGGCGCTGCGATTATTCCGCTGCCGGCTTCTTGAAAACCGTGCGGCAATCGCGGCGGAATTCTTCGCCCGTGCTGCGCCAGATGAAACTGCGGCACTGGCGATCACCCTCTTCACTGTCCTTCAACTGCACCGCATAGAACGCCTGCAGGAACTCGTCACGACTGACTTGGCCATCGCCATTCCAGTCCATCTGTTCCTTTTCAACGCCCTTGGTGATGGCCACGCCGCTGTACCAGCCCCAGCCCAACCAGGCCAGGGCCAGCAGCACCAGGCCCAGCAGGGCCTTGCGACGCGGGGTGAAACGGCCCTTGAGGATCACGCGATCCGCCGCACGTTGGCACCGAGCCCACTGAGCTTTTCCTCAATGTTTTCGTAGCCACGATCAAGGTGGTAGATGCGGTCGATGCTGGTCTCGTCAGCCGCCACCAGGCCGGCCAGGATCAAGCAGGCCGATGCGCGCAGGTCGGTCGCCATCACCGGTGCACCGCTGAGCTTTTCAACGCCACGGATAATCGCGGTATGGCCTTCGATCTGGATGTCCGCACCCAGCCGCAGCAGCTCGTTGACGTGCATGAAGCGGTTCTCAAAGATGGTTTCCTTGATCACGCCCACACCATCGGCCACGCAGTTCATGGCCATGAACTGTGCCTGCATGTCGGTCGGGAATGCCGGGTGCGGCGCGGTGGTGATGTTCACCGCCTTGGGCCGCTTGCCGTGCATGTCCAGGGTGATGCTGTCCTCGGTGGTGCTGATTTCAGCGCCGGCTTCGGTCAGTTTGTGCAGCACTGCGTCCATCGTGTCCGGGCGCGCATTGCGCACCGTGACGCGACCGCCGCTCATCGCCGCCGCCACCAGGAACGTGCCGGTTTCGATGCGATCCGGCAGCACCGCGTGACGGCCACCGTGCAGGCGCTCGACGCCTTCGATGACCAGACGTGCACTGCCGACGCCTTCGATCTTCGCACCCAGGGCAATCAGGCAATGCGCCAGATCGGCTACTTCCGGCTCCATCGCGGCGTTTTCCAGCACCGTGGTGCCGTCAGCCAGCACAGCGGCCATCAGCACGTTTTCAGTGCCGGTGACGCTGACCATGTCGAAGGTATAGCGGCCGCCCTTCAGGCGCCCATCGACGTGGGCCTTGATGAAGCCGTTCTCGACACTGATTTCCGCACCCAGCGCCTGCAGGCCCTTGATGTGCTGGTCAACCGGACGCGAACCGATGGCGCAACCACCCGGCAGCGACACTTCGGCCTTGCCGAACTTGGCCAGCAACGGGCCCAGCACCAGGATCGAGGCGCGCATGGTCTTGACCAGCTCATACGGTGCGACATGCTGATCAACGGTACGCGGGTCGACCACCACCGCGCTGCCGCGCGACAGCGTGCCCTGGTCGATGGTGACCTTGGCGCCCAGCTCGCCGAGCAGCTTCACGGTGGTGATCACGTCGTGCAGATGCGGCACGTTGGTGATTTCCACCGGCGCATCGGCCAGCAAGGTTGCGCACAGGATCGGCAGGACGGCGTTCTTGGCGCCGGAGATATGAACCTCACCGTTCAGCGCATTGCCGCCGGTGACTACGATTTTCGCCATGGATTTAAGGCCGGTATAAGGAAAAGAGAGTGCGCCGGCTCAGCCGGCTTCACCCGGAGTAATGGTTTTCAGCGCCAAGGCGTGGATTGCCCCGCCCATCAGGTCGCCCAGCGTCGCATACACCATGCGGTGGCGCGCCAACGGCATCTTGCCGGCAAATGCCTCACAGACCACCGTGGCCTCGAAGTGCACCCCGTCGTCGCCCTGCACGTCGGCGCGGGCGCCCGGCAGGCCGGCTTCGATCAGATTTCGGATGGTCTCGGCGTCCAAAGCGCTTTCCTAATAAAATGAACCCCCATTCTACTATCCGAGTGGCATCCGTATGGCTGCTTCCCCGCTTTCCCTGGATACATTGCGCGACGCCGATCTGGTGGCCAGTGGTCACCGTGTGTTCGAGATCGAGCGCGACGAGCTGGACCGGGTGGGTGGCCGCATCGGCGCCGAATTCGCCGCCGCCTGCCGCCTGGTACTGGCCTCGCGCGGCCGCGTGGTCACCACCGGCATGGGCAAATCCGGGCATATCGCGCGCAAGATCGCCGCTACCCTGGCCTCCACCGGCACGCCATCGTTCTATGTGCACCCGGGCGAAGCCGGGCATGGCGATCTGGGCATGATCACCGAAGATGACGTGGTATTGGCGCTGTCCTATTCCGGTGAATCGGACGAGGTGCTGACCCTGCTGCCGGTGTTCAAGCGCCAGGGCAACCCGCTGATTTCCATGACCGGCCGGCCGCAATCGAGCCTGGCAATGGCCGCCGACGTGCATCTGGACGTGAACGTGGACCATGAAGCCTGCCCCTTGGCACTGGCCCCAACCTCCAGCACCACCGCCTCCTTGGCGATGGGCGACGCGCTGGCCGTGGCTCTGCTGGATGCACGCGGCTTCACCGCCGATGATTTTGCCCGCTCGCACCCGGCCGGCAGCCTGGGCCGGCGCCTGCTGCTGCACATCACCGATGTGATGCATTCCGGCGAAGAACTGCCCAGCGTCAGCGACGATGCCAGCCTCAGCGCGGCCTTGATGGAAATGAGCCGCAAGCGGCTGGGCATGACCGCCGTGGTCGACGCCCAGGGCAAGCTGGTGGGCCTGTTCACCGATGGCGATCTGCGCCGCGCCTTGGACACCGATCTGGACGTACGCACCGCCAGCATTGCCCAGGTGATGACCCGCAACCCGCGTACCATCGGCGCCGATCAGCTGGCCGCCGAGGCCGCGCGCCTGCTGGAAACCCACAAGATCAATGGTTTGATCGTGGTCGACGGCGACAACCACCCCGTCGGCGCCCTGAACATTCATGACCTGTTGCGGGCAAAAGTGGTTTAAACCCCGCACAATCAATGGTCTCGGGCCACGGCCCGACCTGCCGCAACGGATACTGCCTACCAATGCCCTACTCGCCGCTCGCGCTTTTCCCCGCCAATCTGCACGCCACTGCCAGCGCCATCCGCCTGGCCTGCTTCGACGTGGATGGCACCCTGACCGACGGCCGGCTGTTCTATGACCACGCCGGCAACGAGAGCAAGGCTTACTACGTGCAGGACGGGCTGGGCCTGAAACTGCTGCAGCAGCATGGCATCCACCCGGTACTGATCACCGCCCGCAACAGCTTGTCGGCGCAGCGCCGCGGCGCGGACCTGGGCATCGATACGCAGATTGCAGTGGGCGACAAGCTGGCCAGCGTGCGCGCCCTGTGCGAGCAGCATGGCATCGGCTTGGACCAGGTCGCCTTCATGGGCGATGACCTGCCCGACCTGGCACCGCTGTGTGCGGTTGGCCTGGCGGTGGCACCGGCCGATGCGCACCCGTGGATCGCCGAGCGCGTGCATTGGCAGACCCGTGCCCAGGGCGGCCGTGGTGCAGCGCGCGAGCTTTGTGACGTATTGCTGGCCGCGCAGGGCAAACTGGACGCGGTTCTGGCGAGGTTTTCCTGATGAGTTGGCGTTCGATTCTTGGTCTCGGCCTGCTGCTGGCGGCACTGCTCAGTGGCTGGTCGGCATGGCGCAACCGCGCCTCCACCGTGCCCACCACGGTGGAGGAAGGCAGTACCGACTTCACCCTGACCAACTTCGAGATCGTCACCCTGGACAAGGAAGGCCACGAATCGGTCACCCTGCGCGCACCGTCAATGGCGCGCAGCCGTGCCGACCAGACCTCGACCATCGACAAGCCCTTGTTCCTGTTACCCGATGCGGCCGGACAGCATTGGGAACTGCGCGCCGATACCGGCTGGGTCAGCCCCAAGGGCGAAGAACTACGCCTGCGCGGCAATGTCGCCGGCGACAGCCCGAAGGACGGCAAGACCCCGCCCACCACCTTCCGTACCGACGCCCTGGATGTGTTGACCGAGCAGGATCTGGCGCGTACGGATGGGCTGGTGACGCTTACCCGCCCGGGCCTGTCGCAGACCGGTGTCGGTTTCCGTGCCAACCTCAAATCCCAGCAGTATTCTCTCCTTTCCCAGGTCAAAACCCGCTATGAACCCAGTGCTGCCCGCTAAGCTCGCGTCGATCACCCTGCTCGCCGTGCTGCTCGCGCCTGCCATGGCGTGGGCCAAATCTTCCGATCGCAATCAAGCGATGACCATCGACTCGACCAACAGTGACTGCAACATGGTCGGCGACAACGGCAAATGCCGTTTCAGCGGCAACGTGGTGATCACCCAGGGCACCCTGGAAATCCATGCCGATACCGCCGATGTCATCCAGAAAAATGGTGAAACCGAGCGCGTCGTGCTGGTCGGCAAGCAGGCGACGCTGAAGCAGCAGATGGATGACAACACCTGGATGAATGCCCGCGCAGACAACCTGGATTACAACGTTGCCACTGAAGTCATCGTACTCACCGGCAACTACAAGGTTGAATCCGAGCGTGGCACCAATGCCGGCCAGCGCATGGTCTACAACACCCGCAGCGGCGCAATGCAGAGCGGTGGCGATGGCACCCGCGTGCGCACCGTGATCCAGCCCAAGACCAAGGCGCCGGCAGCGGCGGGAGAGGCCAAGTAATGCTCGTTGCCCAAGGCCTGCGCAAACGCTACAAGAACCGCGAAGTCGTCAAGGACTTCGGGCTGACCCTGGATGCCGGCGAAGTCGTCGGCGTGCTCGGCCCCAACGGTGCCGGCAAGACCACCTGCTTCTACATGATCGTCGGCCTGGTTGCCGCCGATGCCGGCAGCATCATGCTCGACGGCAAGGACCTCACCAACGAGCCGATGTACGAGCGCGCCAAGCTCGGCGTGGGTTACCTGCCGCAGGAACCGTCGGTGTTCCGCAAGCTCAGCGTGGCCGACAACATCCGTCTGGTGCTGGAACTGCGCGAAGACCTGGACAACGCCAGCCGCGAACGCGAACTGTCCTCGCTGCTGGAAGAACTGCAGATCAGCCACGTTGCCGACCAGGCCGGCGCAAGCCTGTCCGGTGGTGAACGCCGCCGCTGCGAAATCGCCCGTGCACTGGCGGCAAAACCGCGCCTGATCCTGCTCGACGAACCGTTTGCCGGCGTCGACCCGATCTCGGTTGGCGAGATCCAGCGCATCGTGACCCACCTCAAGCAACGCGGCATCGGTGTCTTGATCACCGACCATAATGTGCGCGAAACCTTGGGAATCTGCGACCGGGCGTATATCCTCGCTGAGGGCAGCGTACTGGCGCAGGGGGCACCGGAAGATCTGCTGGCAAATACCGACGTACGCCGTGTTTATCTCGGGGACGCTTTCACCCTCTGAGCCGCAGCGCCACGTCGGGCCCCTTCCCGGACGGATCAGGCATGAAAGCTCGGCTGCAGACATCGATGGGACAAAGCCTGGTCATGACGCCGCAGTTGCGTCAGGCCATCCGCTTGCTGCAGATGTCCAGTACCGAGCTGGAGCTGGAACTGACCGAAGCGGTGGAAACCAATCCACTGCTGGAATGGGCAGAGAACACCGACGGCGGTGATGGCGACGACAGCTCGTCCAGCAGTTCCAGCGACGAAACCCCGATAGATCCCGCGCAAGGCGACATCAACGCCGACGGCGAAGACTGGGATGGCGGCGACGAAGACTGGAGCAGCGCGCGCTCGGGCTCGTTCGACGACGATGACGGCAACAGTGAGCGCGAGCAGGCCGAAGATGGCGACACCCTCGCCGATCACCTGTTGTGGCAGCTGCACCTGACCCACCTGGGCAGCTGCGACCGCGCCATCGGCGTGGCCCTGATTGATGCACTGGACGAAGACGGCTATCTGCGCGAGCCCTTGTCAGCCATCGCCCAGACCCTGCTGCCCGAGATCCATGCCGACGAAGACGAGATCGTGGCGGTACTGCGCCAGATCCAGCGCTTCGATCCGGCCGGCGTTGGCGCCCGCAACCTGGGCGAATGCCTTGCGCTGCAGCTGGACACGCTACCCGCCGACACGCCCGCGCTGGCACTGGCCCGGCGCATTGCCGACGGCCCGCTGGAGCGGCTTCCGCGCGCCGGCATCAACGGTATCGCCCAGGAACTCAAACAGTCCGTAGCCGACGTGGAAGAAGCGGTGCAGCTGCTGCGCTCGCTTGAT
The DNA here is from genome assembly GCF_056756175.1 of Stenotrophomonas sp. STEN240. Lineage (NCBI taxonomy): Bacteria > Pseudomonadati > Pseudomonadota > Gammaproteobacteria > Lysobacterales > Lysobacteraceae > Stenotrophomonas > Stenotrophomonas sp. STEN240. The sequence goes on from NZ_JBRRBO010000038.1 coordinate 6,190, forward strand.
CCCCGCCCCGGCAAACAACTGGGGCAGATGAGCTCAGACACCTATGTCGTGCCCGACTGCGTGGTCTGGCGCCAACGCGGCATCTGGCGCTGCGCACTGGCCGGGCACGCCGGGCCACGGGTCGTCATCAACCAAAGCTACGAACAACTGATCCGCCGCTGCGGCGATGCCGATGCCAGCTACCTGCGCGCACAGCTGCAGGAAGCGCGTTGGCTGCTGAAGAGCCTGCAGGCCCGTGGCGAAACCCTGCTGCGGGTAGTCAGCAGTCTGCTGCATCACCAGGCCGGCTTTCTGGAATTCGGCGAACAGGCCCTGCGTCCGCTAACGCTGCGTGAAATCGCTGGCGAACTGGAACTGCACGAATCCACCATTTCGCGCGCCATCGCCCGCAAATACGTGCGTACCCCGCGCGGCACCCTGCCGCTGCGTGCGTTCTTTGCCTCCGGCATCGATACCGAAGGCGGTGGTGAGGCCTCCAGCACTGCCATCCAGTCGATGATCCGCAATCTGATCGATGCGGAAAACCCGCGCAAACCGCTTTCTGACGCCAAGCTGGCTGAAATGCTCAAAACCAGTGGCATACCGGTAGCGCGGCGCACCGTTGCGAAGTATCGTGAGGCCATGAACATCTGTGCCTCTCACGAACGCGTCCGCATCGCCTGAAGCATTCGTTGAGCAGCGCAGGGTTCATCTAGGCAACCCCGAACCACAGGAGGAATCCGATGCGTATCGAGACGTATGGCCAGCAAGTTGAAGTCACGCCTGCCCTGAAGGAATACGTGGAAACAAAGCTGGAACGGCTGGGTCGGCACTTCGACCAGCACTGCGAAGTCCGCGTCCAGTTGTCCACCCGCAAGCCTGACTACCTCGTCGTTGCCACGGTGAATCTACCCGGGCGCACCCTGCACGCTGATGCTGCCGAACCTACCATGTACGCAGCCATCGACGTACTGGCCGACAAGCTCGACCGGCTGGTCATAAAGCACAAGGAAAAGCATCTTCCCCACGCATCACATGCTCTGCGCGACAATGGCTGATCTTTATACCCAGCCGTAAGCCAACATGCCGTTGACCGACCTGATGGCGGCCGTGAGTACCCAGGTACTCGCGGTCGCTGATCGAGACAGCACCCTGATTGCTGCCTCCCGCCTGCTTGCCTGCCGCGAGGCCGGCGCTGACAGCCTCTTCCTCAGCCTGCGCGAGCGTGAAAACGTTGGCAGCACGGCCATTGGCCACGGCATCGCCATCCCACATGGGCGCTCGGAGACCTTGCAGGCCCCCCGCGGCGCACTGCTGCGGCTGCAGGAGCCAGTGGATTTCGGCGGCGATGAACCGGTGGATCTGGTCTTCGCGATGGCGGTACCTGCGCATTACACCCACCAACACCTGATGCTGCTGTCGGAGCTGGCGGAGATCTTCTCCGACGCCGACATCCGCCAGGCGCTGCGCGTTGCCCCGGACGCACAGGCCCTCAAACACATCATCACCCACCCGGAACAGGCGCGCAGCGGATGAATACCAGCATCACCGCCCAGGAACTGTTCGACCAGCAGCGCGAAAAGCTCGATCTGCGCTGGGTCGCCGGCCATGCCGGCGCGCAACGTGAACTGGAGGCGGGCAACACCGTCTCGCGGCGGCCCTCACTAGCCGGCTACCTCAACACCATCTATCCCAACAAAGTGCAGATCCTCGGCACCGAGGAGCTGACCTGGCTCGATTCGCTGGATGCGCGGCAGCGCTGGGAAGTGATCGAACGCATCATCCAGGCGCGGCCGCTGGCGCTGGTCATCACCAAAAGCCATGGCTGCCCGGAAGACCTGCGCTCGGCCGCCGACGAATCGCAGACCCCGTTGTGGGTCTCGCCGCGACGCGGCCACGAGCTGCTCAACCACCTCAGCTACCACCTGGCCCGCACGCTGGCGCCGCGGGTCATCCTGCACGGCGTATTCATGGAGATCTACTCCATCGGCGTGCTGATCACCGGCGAAGCCGGTTCCGGCAAGAGCGAGCTGGCACTGGAGCTGCTGTCGCGCGGCCACCGGCTGGTCGCCGATGACGCCCCCGAGTTCACCCAGATCGCCCCGGACGTGCTCGACGGCACCTGCCCGGAGCTGCTGCAGGACCTGCTGGAAGTCCGCGGCCTGGGCGTGCTGAATGTGCGGCAGATGTTTGGTGATACGTCTGTAAAGAAGAACAAGTACCTTCGCCTGATCGTGCACCTGACCAAGCCCATGACCGAACCCAGCAGCTACGGCTATGAACGCCTGACCGGCGATTCGGGCAAGCGTCATGTGCTGGACCTGGACGTGCCGCTGATCACCCTGCCGGTGATGCCCGGGCGCAATCTGGCAGTGCTCACCGAGGCGGCCACCCGTCTGCACATCCTGCGCACCAAGGGCATCGACCCGGCGGCGATGTTCATCGCCCGCCATAGCAACCTGCTGGAGCAACGTAGTCAATGAGTACACAGCCTGCATCGGTACTGATCATCGTCAGCGGCTTGTCCGGCTCGGGCAAATCGGTCGCGTTGAAGACCTTTGAAGACCTGGACTACTACTGCTCGGACAACATCCCGGTAAGCCTGCTGCCCGAGTTCGTGCGCGGCGTGCTTGGCGAACGCGACGAAAACAGCCCCAGACGGCTGGTTGTCGGCATCGATGTACGCGGCCGCAGCGACCTCAGCCAATTGAGCACCTGGCGCAAGACCGCGCTTGATTACGGCATCGACGCGCGCCTGCTGTTCTTCGAAGCCGACGATGACACCTTGCTGGCCCGTTACGCCGATACCCGCCGCCGCCACCCGCTCAGCCATCTGGGCCTGTCGTTACCCGAAGCCATCACCCGCGAACGCGAGTTGACCGCGCCACTGCGCCGCGAAGCCGATGCAGTCATCGACACCACGCGTCTCAACGTCCACCAGCTGCGGCGCCGGGTCATCACCGATTTCGCGCTCAGCCACGAGAACAAGCTGTCGCTGCTGTTCGAATCCTTCGCCTACAAGCGCGGCGTGCCGGCCGAGGCGGATTTCGTCTTCGACGCGCGGGTATTGCCCAATCCGCATTGGGACCCCGAACTGCGCTCGCTGACCGGCCGCGACCGCGAGGTGCGCGAGTACCTGGACGCTCAACCCGACGTGATTCGTTACGTCACCCAGCTGCAGGATCTGCTCGATACCTGGCTGCCCAAGCTGGGCAGCGAAACCCGCAGCTATGTCACCGTCGCCTTCGGCTGCACCGGCGGCAAACATCGCTCGGTCTACCTGGCCGAACGGCTGGCCCGGCATGCCCGCGAGCGCGGTTGGCAGGACGTGGCCACCTTCCACCGCGAGCAGGATTGAAAGCCAATACAGGCGATCGGCAGGCCTGCGCTGAATGGCACACAGAAGACAGTTTTAGACGCTATCGCGGACTTGGCCTGACCTGTTAACGTTCAGGGATGACCTGCGGCATTCTCCTTGTAACTCACACCGGTATCGGCACTTCCTTGCTGGAAGTGGCGACCACCCTGTTGCGGCACCTGCCGCTGAAAACCGAAGCGTTCGAAGTGCCTTTCGACGCCGACCTGGATGCCCTGCTGCCCGCCGCTTCGGCGGCGATGCGCCGGGTTGAAGGCGATGGTGGCGTGTTGATATTGACCGATCTGTACGGCGCCAGCCCCAGCAATCTTGCCGGCCAGCTGGCCCGCCTGGGTACTCCCACGCGGCGTGTATCGGGTTTGAGTCTGGCGATGTTGCTGCGGGTAATGAACTATCCGGAACAGGGATTGGACCAACTGCCCGCCACTGCGGCGGCGGGCGCTCGCAATGGAGTCATCACCGACGATGCTTGAACAAGAACTCATGGTTTCCAACCGGCTGGGCCTGCATGCCCGTGCCACCGCCAAGCTGGTGCAGGTACTGTCCGGCTTCCGCGCCAATGCAACGCTGGTGGCCAAGGGCCGCGAGGTCAACGCCAAAAGCATCATGGGCGTGATGTTGCTGGCCGCCGCCCAGGGCACACCGGTCACGGTGCGGGTCGACGGCGAGGACGAAGCCGCAGCACTGGAGGCGGTAGCCGCCCTGTTCGAGCGTCGTTTCGACGAGGACAACTGATGCGCAACGCCGCGCACGCGGGGGCAGCCAACGTACGGAGCCGGCAGCGGTGAACCGTCTACTGGGCCTGCCCGCTTCCCGTGGCTCGGCGCTGGGCCGTGCCCGTGTGCGCCTGCCACACGTGCAGGATATCGGCGAAAAACGCGTCGCCGCCAACGCGGTGGAACACGAACTCGAACGCCTGCACCGCGCCACCGATGCGGCGCGCCAGGAAATGCGCGAGCTGCGTACCCGCCTGCAGGGCGCCCTGCCCGCGGAAGTGGGCGAGTTCCTCGAGCTGCACGCCATGCTGCTCGACGACCCCGAGCTGCTGGCCGCACTGGATGAGCTGGTGCGCAGCAAGCGCTACAGCGCCAGCCACGCCCTGCGTACCCAGCGCGACCGGCTAGCGCAGGTTTTCGAAGGCATGGAAGACGCCTACCTGAAAAGCCGGATGGACGATCTGGACCATGTGATCGGCCGCATCCAGTCCTTCCTGCATAAACGCACCACCACCATGAAAGGCCTGGCCGGCGAAATCCTGGTCTGCGAGAACGTCGCGCCCTCGGAACTGGCGCAGCTGCAGTCGCAGGGCGTGGTCGGCATCGTCAGCAGCGCCGGCAGCGTGCTTTCGCACAGCGCCATCCTCGCCCGCAGCCTGCATATGCCGCTGGTGGTGGCCGCCAACGCGGTGCTGCAGAAAGTCAGCGATGGCGACGTACTGATCCTGGACGGCGGCAGTGGCGAGATCGTGGTCGATCCCGGCCCCGACGACCTGCGCCAATACCGCCTGCGCCAACGCGAACTGGCGCGCGAGCAACGTGAACTCGGCCGCCTGCGGGCCAAGCCTACCCGCACCCTAGATGGCGCCGAGATCACCCTGCTGGCCAACGCCGAGTCCCATGACGACGTTGCCCAGGCGCATGCACTGGGCGCCCGTGGGCTGGGCCTGTACCGCACCGAATTCCTGTTCATGCAGCGCAACCAGCTGCCTGACGAAGAAGAACAGTTCCACGTCTACCGCGACACCGTGCTGGGCATGAGCGGGCGCCCGGTCACCATCCGTACCCTGGACCTGGGCGCGGACAAGGCCGATCGCACCGGGCTGGTACTGAGCAGCGAGGAAAACCCTGCGCTGGGCCTGCGCGGCGTGCGCCTGTCGCTGGCCCGGCCCAAGGTGTCCGATACCCAGTTGCGCGCCATCCTGCGCGCCTCCGGCTATGGTCCGCTGCGCATCCTGATCCCGATGCTGACTACCCGCGAGGAAATCATGAGCGTGCGCCGGCGGCTGTCGCGGCTGGCTGCGATCCTGCGCAATGACGGCCATGAAGTGGCCGAGAACATTCCCGTCGGGGCGATGATCGAAGTACCGGCGGCAGCCATTGCACTGGAAACCTTCATCGACCAGGTCGACTTCCTGTCGATCGGCACCAATGATCTGGTCCAGTACCTGCTGGCCGCCGACCGCAACAACGACGCGGTGGCCGAGCTGTATTCGCCGCTGCATCCAGCAGTGCTGTGGCTGTTGCGGCAGGTGATCGAAACCGCACAGCGGCACGACACACCGGTGGCGGTATGCGGTGAAATGGCCGGTGACGCGCGCATGACAGCCTTGCTGCTAGCCTTGGGGCTGACCGAGTTCAGTCTGCACCCGGCCACCTTGCTGGAAGTCCGTCGCGCCATCCGCGAGGTGGACCTTGGCGCGCTGCGCCAGCAGGCGCCGCAGTTGTTGGCTGCACGCGACCGCCGTGGTATCGAACGCTGGATCACCACCAACGCCGGCAGTTGAGTCCGGCAACAAAATCCGGCAGCGCCGGTTATATGCAAGCCCGCGCGCCGCACGTGATAATGGCGGGCTAAACACCGCCGATGGCGCTCACCCGCCACGGACTGCGGCCATCACCATACCGGGAGCTGCGCATGGCTGAAGCCGTACGCCACGACAAGACCGCACGCCAGCTGCGCCTGCTTTCCGATGCATTGGACAGCGGCCGCCTGGGGCCGGTGCGCCGCCTGGTCAACACGCTCTCGCCGGCCGAGATCGGCAACCTGCTGGAGTCGTTGCCGCCGGGCAAGCGTGAAGTGGTGTGGGGGCTGGTGGATGCCGAGGACGACGGCGAGGTGCTGGTGCACGTCGGCGAAGACGTGCGCGAAAGCCTGCTGGCGGACATGGACGCGGACGAGATCATCGCCGCGGTCGAAGACCTGGACATCGACGATCTTGCCGATCTGGTCGAGGACCTGCCCGACACCGTCATCGACGAAGTGCTCAAGTCGATGGACCGCGAGAACCGCGAGCGGCTGGAGCAGGTGCTGTCCTACCCGGAAGACACCGCCGGCCGCTTGATGAACCCGGATGTGGTCACCGTGCGCGCCGACGTCAATGTCGATGTGGTGCTGCGCTATCTGCGCCTGCGCGGCGAACTGCCCGACCACACCGATCACCTGTTCGTGGTCAGCCGCCGTCACCAGTACCTGGGCCGTCTGTCGCTGGCCTCGCTGGTCACCCATGAAGACACCACCCCGATCAACCGCCTGATCGACGACGAACAGCCGGCCATCGACGTGGGCGAAAGCGCCGACGAAGTGGCCCGCCAGTTCTCCGATCATGACTGGGTCTCGGCACCGGTGGTGGATGACAACAACATCCTGATCGGCCGCATCACCATCGATGACGTGGTCGACATCATCCGTGGCCAGGCCGAACACCAGGCCCTGGGCGCGGCCGGCCTGGACGAGGACGAGGACCTGTTCAGCCCGGTCTGGCGCGCCATGCGGCGGCGCCTGATGTGGCTGTCGGTCAATCTGTGCACGGCCTTCCTCGCCTCCAGCGTGGTTGGCCACTTCGAAGGCACCATCGACAAGCTGGTGGCGCTGGCGGTGCTGATGCCGATCGTCGCCGGTCTTGGCGGCAACGCCGGCACCCAGGTGCTGGCGCTGATGATCCGCGGCCTGGCACTGGGCCAGGTGGGTGCCTCCAATGCCCGCACCCTGCTGTGGAAGGAGCTGCGCGTAGCCCTGCTCAACGGCATCGTGCTGGGCACGGTGCTGGGCCTGATCGTGCTGGCCTGGTTCCATATGCCGGGGCTGTCGCTGGTGATCGGCGTCGCGCTGACCTTCAACCTGTTGTTTGCCGCATCGGCTGGCGTACTGGTGCCATTGACGCTGAAGCGGCTGGGTTTCGACCCGGCCCTGGCCAGCGGCATCTTCCTGACCGCCGTGACCGACTCGATGGGCTTTTTCACCTTCCTCGGCCTGGCCACACTGGTGCTGCTGCACTGATTGCGGCCGCTACAACCGCAGCCCGGTAAGCGTCAGCGCAGCCGGGGCTTTACGCGAAGAACTCCCGGGTGCGCTCACGCTTACCCGGGCTACACTTCCCCGCTCTTGTTTCAGGCCCTGCCATGACCATCACCGTCAACGATTACTACCAGTCCGGCTGGCGCGAGGACGTGCACAACTGCCCCGCCTGCGAATGGAAGGGCAACTCCCGGCAGATGGAAATGGAACTGCACGATGAGCAGACCGAATACGCCTGCCCCGAATGCGAGTACCCGCTGCTGGTCGTACAACACCCCGACCTTGCCCAGATGCAGGCCGCAGCCGCCGCCGGCAATGAAGAAGCCCAGCAGCAGCTGGCCATTCTGGCAATGGCACCGCGCGGCTAACCGCACGTCACAGGCGAACAGCATCCGCCCGGTAGTGCCGAGCCATGCTCGGCAGGGGCTCCACCAGCAATACCGACCGTCATGTAGGAGCGGCGTAAGCCGCGAAGCTGGCACTCTTGGAAAGGCCCAACAGCCAACCCCTCCCCAGCCCTCCCCTACGCCTTCGGCGCAAGAGAGGGAGACAGGCAACGTCAACTCAACCCAACAGGGTTTCCAGCACGGCCATGCGTACGGCAACGCCGTTGGCAACCTGGCGCAATACCCAGGACTGTGGGCCATCGGCCACTTCGTCGGTCACTTCCACGCCGCGGTTTATCGGGCCCGGGTGCAGCACCGCTGCGTCCTTGGCCGCACGCTGCAGGCGCTCGCCATTGAGGCCGTACTGGGCGTGGTACTGCTCCAACGAAGGCACCAGCCCTTCTTCCATGCGCTCGCGCTGCAGACGCAGCATCATCAGCGCATCAACACCTTCCAGCATCGCGTCGAAATCCTGCCCGACCACGCAGCCCTTCAGGGTTTCATCGTCCGGCAGCAGCGATTGCGGGCCGCATACGCGGATCTCGCCCACGCCCAGCGTGCGCATCGCCTGCAGATCGGTACGGGCCACACGCGAGTGCTTCACGTCGCCCACGATCACCACTTTGAGCTTGGAAAAATCGCTGCCCTTGGCCTGACGCAGGGTCAGCATGTCGAGCAGGCCCTGGGTGGGATGGGCGCTGCGGCCATCGCCGGCATTGATCAGCGCGGTGCCCTCGCCAGCGGCGCCGGCCAGTTCCGCCACGGCACCATCGTCCGGGTGGCGCACGATGAAACCACGCACGCCCATCGCCTCAAGGTTCTTCAGCGTGTCGCAGGCGGTTTCGCCCTTGCGCGCGGAGGAGGTGGATGCATCGAAATTCAGTACATCGGCGCCCAGCCGCTGCGCCGCCAGCTGGAACGAGCTGCGGGTGCGGGTGGAAGGTTCGAAGAACAGCGTGCATACCGCCGTGCCCGCCAGCACCGCGCGCTTGTTGTTGATGCGGCCAACGGCGGCATCGCGGATCTGACCGGCGCGGTCGAGCAGTTGCAGCAGGGTTTCGCGGGGCAACCCATCCAGGGTCAGCAGGTGGCGCAGGCGTCCTTGGGCATCAAGTTGCGAAGCGGTCATGGCGGGGTCTTCGACAGTCAGGAAATAGGGGTGGCTTCGTGTGGCGCGGACAACCAGCGCTCGATGATGACGGCGGCAGCCACGGCATCGAGATTGGCGGCATCGCGGCGGCGCTTGCGGCCTTCGGCACGCTCCACGGCAAAGCGCTGCGCGGCCTCGACCGAGCTGGAACGCTCATCCACCAGCAATACCGGCACCTTGTAGCGCTGCTGCAGCTGCCTGGCAAAGGCATGCGCGCGCTTTCGGTTGGGCTGGTCGTCGCCTTCCAGGGTGAGCGGATCGCCGACGATCATGCCCTGCGGCCGCCATTCCTTGTGCAGGCGATCCAGCGCAGCCCAGTCCGGGCCATTGGCATGTACATCGATCACAGCAAGGGCGCGTGCGCCCACGCCCAGCGAACTGCCGATGGCAACGCCGATGCGGCGTGAGCCAACGTCGAAGCCGAGTACCGTGCTGCTGGTGGAAAGTGCGCTGGGCTCAGGCACGGCCGCTGTACCCGGTGACCAGGAACAGATCCACACCAATCCGCGAGCCGGCAAGCTGCCAGCGCTCGTCCAAAGGGGTTTCGAACAATACGGCGGCATCGGCCGGCACGGTCAGCCAGCTGTTGTCGGCCAGTTCCTGTTCCAGCTGCCCCTGGCTCCAGCCGGCACAGCCGAGAGTGACCAGCGCATTGCGAGGGCCTTCGCCACGGGCCATGGCTTCGAGAATGTCGCGGGAGGTGGTCAGGTACAGGCCGTCGGCCACTTTCAGGCTGGAATCCCATGCGCGGGCATCGTCATGGATGACGAAACCGCGCTCGGTGTTGACCGGGCCGCCATTGAGCACCGGCACGGCGCGCAGGTCGCCATCGTCGGTATCGATTTCCATCTGCGCGAACACGTCGCCCAAGGTGAAATCGGAAGCCTGGTTGACGACGACGCCCATCGCGCCGTTGTCATCGTGCTGGCAGATCAACGCCACGCTACGGGCGAACAGTGGGTCGACCAGCGATGGCAGCGCCACCAGCAGGTGATTGGATAGAGGTGGCGACAACGCAGACATGTGCGCATTCTACCGGCTGCGGCCGCCGGACGCTTCGTAGCGGTGATAATCCGGGTTCCCTTAACGCGGAGATGCCCATGAGCTACTACTGTGATATCGCCCCGGGCCACCCCGTGCATGGGCCCTACCACGAGAACGAGTATGGCTTCCCGCAGCGGGACGAACACGAGCTCTTCGAGCGCCTGCTGCTGGAGATCAACCAGGCCGGTTTGAGCTGGGAAACCATCCTGCGCAAGCGCGAAGGTTTCCGCACTGCGTACAGCGGGTTTGACGTGGATGCGGTGGCCGCCTACGGCGACGCCGATATCGCCCGCCTGATGGCCGACGCCAGCATCATCCGCAACCGTCTCAAGGTGCTGGCCGCGATCCATAACGCGCAGGTGATCCAGGGCCTGCGTGCGTCGCACGGTGGCTTTGCTCAATGGCTGGATGCGCACCATCCGCTGACCAAGGCGGAGTGGGTGAAGTTGTTCAAGAAGACCTTTCGTTTCACCGGTGGCGAGATCACCGGCGAATTCCTGATGAGCCTGGGATACCTGCCGGGCGCGCACCGGGAGGACTGCCCGGTGATGGTGCGGATTGCGGCGATTGGGCCGGCCTGGATGGGGCGTTAGGGGTCTTGTAGTTTGAGGTTTGAGGCGGGGCGAGAGCTGGAGCAACGGCAACTGCACCCCTCCCCGGCCCTCCCCTTCGCTGCGCGAAAGGGAGGGGGGAAGAGCGGCGCCGGCTTTGGCTTTGGCTCTGCTCTGGCCCCTCCCTTTCGCATGGCGAAGGGGAGGGTTCGGGAGGGGTGCCGTTGATCTTGATCTTGATCTCCCCCGCAACCCCAACAAAAAAGCCGCCCCCAAAGGGAGCGGCTCTTCAAACCGGCACGTCCGCCAGAATCAGCGAACCTCGGCAATCTCCACGCCGTCCAGGCCCTGCGACAAGGTCTTGGCGTCGCCGCCCTGCGACAGCTTGATGCGCAGGCGCACTTCGTTCTGCGAATCGGCGTAACGCAAGGCGTCGTCGTAGCTGATCTCGCCGGCCTGGTACAGCTCGAACAGGCTCTGGTCGAAGGTCTTCATGCCCAGCTGCACCGAGTCCTTCATCACTTCCTTGAGCTTGTGCACTTCGCCGTCGCGGATGTAGTCCTGCACCAGCGGTGTGCCCAGCAGGATTTCCATCGCCACACGGCGGCTCTTGCCGTCCGGGCTGGGCACCAGCTGCTGTGCGACCACGCCCTTCAGGTTCAACGACAAGTCCATCAGCAACTGGTTGCGGCGGTCTTCCGGGAAGAAGTTGATGATGCGGTCCATCGCCTGGTTGGCGTTGTTGGCGTGCAGCGTTGCCAGCACCAGGTGGCCGGTTTCGGCGAACGCGACGGCATGGTCCATGCCTTCGCGGGTACGGATTTCGCCGATCATGATCACGTCCGGCGCCTGCCGCAGGGTGTTCTTCAGCGCCGCTTCCCAGCTGTCGGTATCGATCCCCACTTCACGCTGGGTGATGATGCAGCCTTCATGCTTGTGCACGAATTCGATCGGGTCTTCGATGGTGATGATGTGGCCGGTGGAGTTCTGGTTGCGGTAGCCGATCATCGCCGCCAGCGAGGTCGACTTACCGGTACCGGTGGCACCGACAAACAGGATGATGCCGCGCTTGGTCATGGCCAGCGTCTTGATCACCGGCGGCAGGCTCAGCTCTTCGACGGTGGGAATGCGCGTCTCGATACGACGCAGCACCATGCCCACCTGGTTGCGCTGGTAGAAGCAGCTCACACGGAAGCGGCCCACGCCGGACACGCCGATGGCGAAGTTGCATTCGTGGGTTTTTTCGAACTCTTCGCGCTGCGCCGGCGTCATCACGTTGAGCACCATGTCGCGGCTCTGCTGCGCCGTCAGCGGTGTCTGGGTGATCGGCGACAGCTTGCCGTTGACCTTCATCGACGGCGGCATGCCGGCGGTGATGAAAAGATCCGACGCCTTCTGGTGCGCCATCAGCTTGAGGAACGAGGTGAAGTCGATAGTACTCATGGGAAGTTCCCTGTAGGAGCCGGGATCCGGGGCTCAGGAACGGGGCTTGCGCTCCGTTCCTGCCGATATCCCGCCTTGGCCAATATCCAATCTCGAATAAGCTGTGCCGGCATGGCCGGCATTACTCGAACAGACGCTTGTCCTTGGCGTATTCCTTGGCCTGGTTGCGCGTGATCAGGCTGCGCTTGACCAGATCCTGCAGATTCTGATCCAGGGTCTGCATGCCCACCTGCTGGCCGGTCTGGATGGCCGAGTACATCTGCGCCACCTTGTCTTCGCGGATCAGGTTACGGATGGCCGGCGTGGCCACCATGATTTCATGCGAGGCAATACGGCCGCCGCCCACGCGCTTGAGCAGCGCCTGCGAGATGACCGCGCGCAGCGACTCGGACAGCATCGAGCGCACCATCGGCTTTTCACCGGCCGGGAACACGTCGACGATACGGTCGATGGTCTTGGCGGCCGAGCTGGTGTGCAGCGTGCCGAACACCAAGTGGCCGGTTTCGGCCGCGGTCAGTGCCAGGCGGATGGTTTCCAGGTCACGCAATTCGCCGACCAGGATGATGTCCGGGTCTTCACGCAATGCCGAACGCAATGCTTCGTTGAAGCCGTGCGTATCGCGGTGCACTTCGCGCTGGTTGATCAGGCACTTCTGCGAGGTGTGCACGAATTCGATCGGGTCCTCGACGGTGAGGATGTGACCGTATTCGTTCTTGTTGATGTGGTCGATCATCGCCGCCAGCGTGGTCGACTTGCCCGAACCGGTCGGGCCGGTGACCAGGATCAGACCCTGCGGCTGCTCGATCAGCTCACGGAAGATCGGCGGGCACGCCAGGTCTTCCAGCGTCAGCACTTCCGAGGGAATGGTACGGAACACCGCACCGGCGCCGCGGTTCTGGTTGAACGCATTGACACGGAAGCGCGCCAGCGAGGGAATCTCGAACGAGAAATCGACCTCGAGGAACTCTTCGTAGTCACGACGCTGCTTGTCCGACATGATGTCGTACACCAGCGCATGCACTTGTTTGTGGTCCAGCGCCGGGATATTGATGCGGCGGACGTCACCGTCCACGCGGATCATCGGCGGCAGGCCGGCGGAAAGGTGTAAGTCCGAGGCCTTGTTCTTGACCGAGAACGCCAATAGTTCAGCGATATCCATACGCGCTCTGTCCCCTGCGTTGCGAGTATCTGTAAGGTGTTTCCCCTGGCGGGCAGTATAGCCTTCCCACGTAAGAGGTTGATGCTTTGCAAACCGTGTCTTTGGCCACCCTCCGGCAGCAGATCGAGGCGGCTTCCGGCCCCTCCCACCCGGTCCGCCTGCTGGCCGTTTCCAAGCTGCAGCCGGCCACCGCGGTGGCCACCCTTGCCGGGCAAGGACAGCGCGCCTTCGGTGAAAACTATGTGCAGGAAGCTGCGGCCAAGATCGGCGAACTGGCCGCATTGGGGCTTCAATGGCATCTGATCGGCCACCTGCAGTCCAACAAGGCCGAACTGGCCGCACAGGTCTTCGACTGGGTGCAGACGGTGGACCGGGCCAAGCTGGTCGGCGCCCTGGCCCGCCACCGCCCGGCCGCTTTGCCCCCCCTCAACGTGCTGATCCAGGTCAACATCGATGACGAGGACAGCAAGCACGGCTGTTCCCCCGGGCAGATTGCCGGGCTGGCCGGGGCCATCGCCAACGAGCCGCGGCTGTGCCTGCGCGGGCTGATGGCAATCCCCGCACCGTTCCCGGAAGCGAGCAAGCGCCAGGCCGCGTTCGCGCGGATGCAGGTGCTGTTTACCGGCCTGGCCGCGGACTACCCGCAGGTCGATACACTTTCGATGGGCATGAGCAGTGACTTCGCCGAGGCCATCGCCGCCGGCTCGACCATGGTCAGAGTCGGCACCGCGCTGTTCGGCCAGCGCCCTTCCCCTTGATCGCACCGAGATTGGATTGATGACCAGCAACCAGCACGCAGAGCTTCCCGACACCCAGCTCCCCGACACTGATGTCGCCTTCATCGGCGGCGGCAACATGGCCCGCAGCCTGATCGCCGGCCTGCTGCGGCGCGGCATGGCCGCCAGCCGCATCCATGTGGCCGAGCCGGTCGCTGCCCTGCGTGACGCGCTGGCGCAGGACTTCGGCGTGCATACCTACAACGCGGCCGAAGCCGCCGCCGGCCATGCCGGGCTGTGGCTGATGGCGGTCAAGCCGCAGGTGATGCGAACCGTCTGCGAGGCGCTGGCCAGCATTGCTGCCGCCAGGCAGCCGGTGGTCGCCTCGATCGCTGCCGGCATCACCGCCGCGCAGTTGGAGCGCTGGCTGGGCGGCAACCAGGCCATCGTCCGCGCCATGCCCAACACCCCTGCCCTGCTCGGTGCCGGCGTCACCGGCCTGTTTGCCAACCCTCGCGCGTCCGCCGCGCAGCGCGCGCAGACCGAGCAGGTACTGGCCAGCGCCGGCCGCACGGTGTGGATCGAAAGCGAAGCCCTGATGGATGCGGTGACCGCGGTCTCCGGCAGCGGCCCGGCCTATGTATTCCTGCTGGCCGAAGCGATGGAAGCAGCAGCACTGGAACAAGGTTTGCCAGCCGAGGCCGCACGCACGCTGGTGCTGGACACCGTACTAGGCGCCGCCCGCATGCTGACCGAAGCCGGCGAAGCGCCGGCCGAACTGCGCCGCCGCGTGACCTCCCCGGGCGGCACAACGCAGGCGGCCATCGAAACCTTCCAGGCCGGTGGCTTTGAAGCGCTGACAGCGAAAGCCATCGATGCGGCGGCCAAGCGTGGCAAGGAGCTATCTGCAGCGAACGATTGAGCAACAAGGATTCTTTCAATCGCACGTATCGCCAAGCCCCTCTCCCACAAAGGGAGAGGGGTTGGGGAGAGGGACAAGGCGCAGCCTTGCAGCTCTTTTGCACTTGGAACGCAGCCACCAACACAGCCCAAGGACACCAACACCATGCACCGGTTCGCCCTAATGCTGTCCTCCGCCCTCCTACTCACCCTCGCCGCCTGCTCCGCACAACAAGCACCGCAAGCGGCGGTGATCCAACAATCGCAGCCCAGCCACGCCGACCTCGGCAATCTGCGCGTGCACTACAACCTGCTACCAACGCTGGCGATGAATGACGCCGTGGCGCGCAGCTACCAGGTGCAGCGTGAAGCCAACCGCGCACTGCTGGTGATCGCACTACGACACCTTGCACAAGGCGAGGAGCTGCCGGCCGATGGCAAGGTGCAAGCGACCGCCACCGATCTTTCCGGCAAGCGTCAGCAGATTGACTTGCGTGCGGTACGTACCGGTCCTTATACCGATCTGATCGGCGTGCTCGATGCACATCCACGCGATCAGCTGCGCGTGGATCTGCAGGTCAGTGCAGACGCAGGTGCGGGAAACGTGCGTTTCGAGCGGAATTTCTGAATCACGCTGAAACAATAAGCATCGTCCTGTTTGTTGTTTCAACGCTGCATTTGCCTGCGGAAACACCCGCAATAAAGCGCGCATTTCCTTTCCCAATCAACTCGATATGACCGTGCAGTCAACCTCACATTGCAGCCTGCGGTGTTGCTGTGCTGTGTCCATGCACATCGCAAAGTCAAATTGACATGTAAGTGATGCAACCGATACTGGCGGCCTTTCCAATTCCGCGCCCGTCCCAGAAATGTGGCTTGCGTCGGACAAAGTGATGTCCTTGCCCGTCCACAACTCCTCCTCTCCGTTGCTGCAGCTGCAAGGCTGGGGCATGAGCCGTGGCCATCGCACGGTGCTGGCTTCCATCGATCTGAGCATCAACGGTCCCGGCATCGTGGTGCTGATGGGCCCAGGCGGTACCGGCAAGTCGTCATTGCTGCAGGCCCTGTCCGGCCACGTCGCCGCACACGGCGAGCGCTGGGGCACATTGCTGTTCCAGGGCGAGCCACTGGCTAACGCAACCCAGCCACCGGTGCTGGTGCAACAACACGCACGCGAGCTGGGTTTCAGCGTGCTGGAAAACCTCAGCGCTGCACTGCGTCCACACGCGGGCAACAAGCCACAGGCACTGCGCGAAGAAGTCGACGCACGGCTGCAGGCATTGGGAGCGACGGCAATTGCCGCGCGTCTGCAACAGCGGGTGATCGATCTGCCACGCGGGCTGGCCCGGCAAGTCGCCATCCTGCGCGCGGCCTTCAGTGGCAGCGCGCTGCTGTTGATCGATGAGCCGACCAGTGAACTGGAACCGGCCGACGCCGAAGCCGTGCTCAAACTGATCGAGCGTCTGGCTGCCGAGCACACCTGCGTGGTCAGCCTGCACCACCAAGGTCAGGCGCGTCGTCTCGCATCGCGGGTGATCCTGCTGGCAGGCGGCCGCGTGCAGGTCGATGCGCCGGTGGACGCCTTCTTTGCCAACAGCATGCAGCACCCGGTGCTGGCGCAGTTCCTGCGCACCGGCAGCTGCCACGTACCGGCGCCGGATGCGCGTGCCGAAGAACTGGCCGAAGGCGTCGTCGTCCCCGCGCCCAAGCCTGCAGCGCTCATTGCCAATAGCGCAGGCCTGCGCGCCATGCATGCGGCAGAAGCAGCTGCACCGCGCCCGCTGCCGGCACCGGTACGCCTGTCCACCACGCCGTCACGGCGCGGCCCCAACGGTTTCCATTGGCTGGTGCCGGGCAAGCTCGCCGGTTGCCCGATGCCCGGCGTTGTATTCGCCATCGAGCACGATCTGGCCCTGCTGCGCGGCATGGGCGTCACCGTGCTGGTCAACCTGACCGAGCGCGAGATGCCGGCCGAGCGGTTGGCGCCCTACGGCCTGCGCAGCTATCACCTGGGCATCGTCGACCGCGGCGCACCGCCGCTGCTATGGGCCAAGCTACTGCTGGCCAAGATCGAGGTGATGCTGCGCGAAGGCGAAGTGGTTGCCGTGCATTGCCTGGCCGGGCTTGGCCGCACCGGCCTGGTGCTGGCCGCCTGGTTGATCCGCGAAGGGTTGACCGCCGATGAGGCGCTGCGTCGCCTGCGCACCCTGGACCCGGGTTTCGTGCAGTCGCAGGAGCAGGAAGACCTGCTGCATGCGCTGGAAGAAAACCTGCTGATCCGCGCCTGCGATTGACCCCCTTGTGCTGATGCCGGGCCGCAACGCGGCCTGCGGGCATCGCTTTTCCTTTTCCTCCCCCTTCCGCAAGGATCCCCCATGTCCCTGGACAGCACCCTGCAACAATCCGTCGCCTCCATTCCCGAATGCGTGGCCGCCGGCTACGTCGACATCAGCTCCGGCATGCTGCTGTCGGTGCGCACCATTGATTCGCATCCGCGTGAAGTGCTGGACCTGGTGGCTGCCGCCACCGCCGATCTGTACCAAGGCCCGAACATCCGCAGCATCGAGCAGATGTTCCGCCGCGCACGCGGCCTGGAAGATCAGGAAGGCGCGCATTACTTCCAGGAAATCATCGTCAACAGTGAAAACCTGATCCACATCTTCATGCGCGGCAAGCGCTACCCGGATTACGTGATGGTCTTCGTCTGCCGCCGCACCGCCAACCTGGGCATGGCGCTGACCCGCTCGCGCATGGCCATGCCGCTGATCGAAGCAGAAATCTGATTCATCCGGGCCAGGCAAACTGGCCCCGACCGAAAACGCTGCTGGTGTGTCCGCCGGATGCCCAGCAGCTTGCCGGCCTAGCCCACCCGTTGTGGGCCTTCGCCTTGCTCACCGAGCACATCCTGCGGATTCAGCAGGCCGCAGCGCTTGAGTGACAGACAGCCGCAGCCGATGCAATCGCTGAGCTGGTCACGCATGAACTGCAGCACCTTGATGTGCGCATCCAGCTCCTTGCGCCAACGCGCGGACATCCTGGCCCACTCAGCCTTGCTCGGCGCACGCCCTTCCGGCAGTTCCGCCAGCCGCCGCGCCACCGCCTGCAAGGGCATGCCAACCCGCTGCGCAGCCTGGATCACCGCCAGGCGACGCAGCACGTCACTCTGGAAGCGACGCTGGTTGCCCGCCGTGCGCTGGCTCTGGATCAGCCCCTTGCGCTCGTAGAAGTGCAGCGCCGATATCGCAATTCCGCTGCGCTGGGCCACTTCCCCTACACTCAGTTCCCGCGTGGACATCAGTTGACCTCAACCATGGTTGAGGTGTGATGCTGCACGCCCCCCGACAGCAACTCAAGCAGCAAATCCGCATCATGAGTTCATCCAGCAGCACTACATCGGCAGATCAGGCCGCCACCTCGATCCTCGCCCCGCAGTACCGCGCCACCACCATCGGCATGGTCGCGTTGATCTCGCTGATCGCCTTCGAAGCCCTGGCCGTGGCTGCGGCAATGCCCAGCGTGGCACAGGCATTGGACGGCCTGCGCCTGTACGCATTGGCGTTTGGGGGTGCCCTGGCCACCAGCGTGATCGGCATGACGCTGGCCGGCCGCCTGTGCGACCAGCAAGGCCCGGCAAAACCCTTGTGGCTGGGAATGGGCAGCTTCCTGATCGGGCTGGTGCTGGCCGGCCTGGCGCCGCGCATGGACGTGCTGATCGTCGGCCGCCTGTTGCAGGGCATTGGCATCGGTGCCATCTCGGTATCGCTGTACGTGCTGGTGGCGCGCACCTACCCGGAGGTGTTGCGGCCCAAGGTATTTGCCGCATTCTCGGCCGGCTGGGTGGTGCCCTCGCTGATCGGCCCCGGCCTGAGCGGCTTGATCGTGCAGCATGCGAGTTGGCGTTGGGTCTTTCTCAGCGTGCCGGTGCTGGCCCTGCCTGCTGCCTGGCTGCTGTTGCCGGCGCTGCGCAGCACCCACAACAGCATCCGCCGCGACGTCGCGCAGGCGCCCGTGGTGCGCTGGGCAGTCGGTGCCGCGTTGGCCGCGCTGCTGCTGTACGTAGGCGGACAACTGCAGGGTGCGCCGGCATTGTTGGCAATGACAGCGGCCTTGCTGGCGCTGTTGTTCTGCAGCCGCAAGCTGCTGCCGCCCGGCACCTTGTTGTTGCGCCCCGGTTTGCCCAGCGTCATCGCGCTGCGCGGTATCGCCGCCTCGGCATTCTTCGGCTGTGAGGCCTTCCTGCCATTGCTGCTGCAGCGTGAGCGCGACCTGTCGCCGCTGTGGGCCGGTGCCGCACTCAGCCTGGGCGCACTGGGCTGGTTCTCCGGCTCGTGGCTGCAAGGCCATCAGCACTTCGGCTGGAGCCGCCTGCGCATGCTGCAGACCGGAACCTGGCTGATGTTGGCCGGCCTGCTGATCAGCGTGCTTACCCTCTACCCCAGCGTTCCGCTGGCAGTGGCCTTGGCGGGTTGGTCGCTGACCGGGCTGGGCATGGGTCTGATCTATCCCAGCCTGTCGGTGTTGACGCTGTCCTTGTCGGCGCCACACGAACAGGGCAGCAACAGTTCCGCCCTGCAGTTGAGCGAAGGTGTCGCAGTGGCCTCGACGCTGGCGATCTCCGGCTCGCTGTTCGCCGCGATGGTGGGCGGCAATGAAACCACCGGCTACCTGCTGTGCTTCGTGGTGACGCTGCTGTTGGCAGCGCTGGCAACCCAGGTCAGCCGCCGCATCGGCTGAGTGTGCGGGATCACGCCGTTGCGCGATCCCGCTCAATGGCACACGGGCTGCGCATTGCAGCCCGGCATTGGCTCAGTGCGCGCTATCCACGCCGTCCACTTCCAGCAGGTCCTGGCGCAGGATGCGGCGTACTTCCAGCACCGCTTCCGGCGTTTCCTGCACGCTGTGGCCGGACACGATCACCTTCTCCGAGAGCGCACCGTCCAGATGCGCACTCCAGTACGGCACCAGCCCATCGTCGGACTCGGGCGTAGGCACATCGGCTTTGCGCTTGGCGATGATGGAGTGGTACTTCAGGCCCGGCTGGATCGGCAACGCCGAAGACGCCTCGATGAAGGGATCACTGGCCTTGAGGTTCTCGATGCTGTTGGTGATGACCGGTTCCTTGGGCTTCTTGCCATCGGTTTCGCCCGGATCCTGCAAGGCCATGAAGGCATCGCCAAAGGCGCCCAGGATGGTCAGCGGCAGGCGCACCAGCCGGCCGATCAAGCGGCCCAGCCGGTTGCCGGCGGCATCGGTGCCCTTGTGCGGCGAGGCCAGGAAAATCGCCCGCTCCACGTTCGGCTGCGGGGCGAAATGCAGCACCGGCCCGAGCTTGGCCTCTACCCGTGCCAGCCGTTCGCCCTGCAGGTTGTAGCGCTTGCGGGTGTTTTCCCACAGCACATCGCCCGAGTCGCTGAGCATCAACCGTGCGATCACGCCGCCCATGCTGTGGCCGATGAACACCATGTCATGCGACGCCGACGCGGTTCCGCTCGGGTCGAAGTGACGCAGCGTGCCGTTGAAGGCCTTGCTGATGGTGTAGCGGTTCAAGGCGATCGGCGCGTTGGTCGGGTAATAGACCGACCACACCTGATAATGCTCGCGCATTTCCTCATCGCCCATGATCTCGTTGGCCAGGTTCACCCAGGCTTCCGGGCTGCTGGCCAGGCCATGCAGCATGAAGATGATGCGTTTGTTCGGATCGTAGGGCTGCATCAGGTAGATATGCGGCTCGCGGATGCCTTCGCCACGGCCAAACAAGGTGCGCAGTGATTCGGTGGCAAAACCGGACTGGGCAAGCCACAGCCCGTAGGCAGCGGTGAAGTTGGCGGCCAGCGGTACTTCCTGGCCACGCATCTGGATGCTGGACTGGTCCGGCGAATAGGCTTCCAGCTGCACATCGCGTGTTGCCAGCACTTCTTCCAGCGTATTGCCGCTGAAGTTCAGCACCGCGGTCACGTTGATGGCCGGCATCTCGCTGTAGACGGGCAGATCCTGCTTGCGCTCTTCCACTTCAATCGCCTGCGCCAGCGCCGGTGCTTCCATCATCGCCACCAGCTCGGCGCCGAAACCATCGCGGCGGTAGGAACTGCGCAGGCCGGCAAAGCTCACCGAGGATGCCGCCACCAGCTGCTTGGGCACGCCCTGCAGCTTGAGCTCGTCAAACTTCGCGCGGATGGTCCAATCGTCCACCTGCACCGGCCGGTTGATGTCCTCGCCCTCCAGCGCACGCGCACGGGTGCGCTGGAATACCACCGATGCGGCCTGCTCGGTGGCGTAGTTGTAGTAGTCCCGCACCTGGGTAAGCCGGTCTTCCAGAGCACGCTGGGCTGGGCTGCGGCCGCTGAAGAACAGGTAGAGGTAGGAATAGCGCGCGGTTTCCAGCCAGGCATTCAACGCAGCTGGCGGCAACTCGACGGGCTCGTTGCCCTTGGCCTTGGGAGTGAGCGCCAGTGCCTGCTGCATCCACAGCTCGGCCAGTGTGGACAGCCGCTGCTCGGACTGCAGGCCGTCATTGTCCGCCACCGTCTGCCGGCAAGCCGGCATGTCCTTGCTGCAGTCGCTCTCGGTCAGGCCAATCACCGATAACGATTCCTGCGACAAGGCACTGAGCTTGCCCGTGCTCAGGACGTCGCCGCGCTTGAGCATCACATAGTCGGTGTTGCTCACCGCTTTCATCTTCACCATGGCGCAGCCGCTGGACAGCAGCAGCGCCATTACCGCGACCACCGGCAGCAGCCGGCGTATCCATGTCTGCGGGTTGGGGTTCATTGGCTGGTCGTTCCTGAGGCGGGAATGCCCGGCACGCCTGCGCGTATGCGGGAAGAGAAATCTGCCACATCACCCGCTTCACGGGCACGCAGCGTGATACGTCCGGCTTGTTGCAGGCGCGCCAGCGGCACACCGGGGGTCAAGCCACCCACATCTTCGGCATATTCGGCCAGATAGCCCGATGCCAGCAGCCGGTAGTCCAGCGGCAGATTGGGCTGGATGCGGCGCATCAGCTCGAACACCACCGTGGTGCAGTTGCTGGTCAGCGTATTGTAGAAACGCGGCGCCTGTTCCAGCTGCTGCGCGCGGTCCACATAGAAACGCAGCAGCTCGCGCATCTTGTCCGGGCTCAGCCCATGCAGGCGGTACAGATAGACATCCTCGCCACGCACATTGCTGCGCGTCAACACGATGTCGCGCTCGTCCGAGGCTACCAGCACCGATTCGAATTTACGGAAGAAGCCACCCAGCGCCGAGAACGACTCGCCCCGCTCCTTGCGGATCTCCAGCGAGAACACCAGCTGGCGGCCATCGGCAAAGCCGAATGAGACCAGCGTGTGGGCAATGGCCGGCCCCATCCAGTAGGACAGGATCATGTCCACCGACTGTACCTGCGACAGATCGTATTCACGCTTTTCCCAGCGCACGTCGTAGTCGGTTTCGCTGCGCCAATGGAAGTTGCGCACGTTGTCGATGATCAGGCGGTCGCCCTCGATGCGGGCATGCAGCGGCTGCGCCACGTCATCGGCCCAGACCCGGTCCTGCTGCGGGGTGATCGTCGCCCACCAGATCAACATCACCGCGAACAGCACGCCGAACACGGCCAGTGAATGCCAGCGCCGCACCGGCCCGAAGCCGGCACGGATCGCCCAGATGCTGGGCACGCACCACACCAGGATCGCGACCACCTTGGCCACCACGTTGCCGGGGAACTGGTACCACAGCGCGAACCCGCCCCAGATGCCGATGCAAAGGCACAGCAATGCCAACAGGACCCGGCCGACGCCACGCACCACACTACACAGACGCCGCTTCCCTACATTCACCACTTCACTCTCCTGAAAGACCCAACGGCCCCGGTAGCGCGCAACGCGCCCAGCCGGCATCAGCCGCCCAAAATGAATGGGTCGCCAGCGACCCGCGGCAAAGATAGCCTGCCGGGCACGGAAAGCGGAGTGAAACGGGAAAAAAGGTCAACGGGGCGCCTACCTGTTCACCTGTAGGTAGGTCAGCCAACCGATCGATCAGGGGAAACACCGTAGCCAGGGTAAGCGCAGCGCACCCGAGGCTATTGGCGCATGAGCTGAAAGACCACCAGCTCCCAACCTCCCAGGTGCACAGCTCTACCCGGCTACCTTGGTGGCAAAGGCACCGGCAGTTTGTGGGAGCGGCGTCAGCCGCGAAGCTAAGGTTGCCGAAAACCTTGGCCCGCCGTGCCATCTGACTCTGTATCAGCTTCGCGGCTGACGCCGCTCCCACAAGCAACTAGCCGACCGGTAACCCGGGGAAGCGCGGCGCACCCGGGAAGTGGGAATCCAATGAACCTTTCTGCTTGGGGCGAACAGCCCGGGCTACGCCACTGCCCGGTCTACTTTGGCGGCAAGCGCACCGGCAGTTTGTAGGAGCGGCATCAGCCGCGAAGCTAATGTTCCTGAAACCTTCGCCCGCTGCGCCATCTGCCGCTGAGTCAGCTTCGCGGCTGACGCCGCTCCCACAAGCAACCTGTGCCGAACGGCGATCCAGATACCTGATCAAGCCCGCCCGCACCTGCAACTAAGCCGGCTTGCCTTGCTGCTCGGGCGTCTCGGTATGCGCCGCTGCCAGCCACTTGCCGTCCCGTTTCACCCAGGTGGTGCTGTCATAACAGGTCATCTCCTGCGGCATGCCATCAACTTCAAAGCTCTGCCTGACCTTGTACGTAAGAATGGCCACATCATCGATGGGGAAAAAAACCTCCTCATCGGAGAACGAAAACCCCGTCACCCGCGCAGTTCCCTGCTCAGCCATCGCCACATACTCAGCGGGACTGAAATGATGCACACCGTACATCGCGACCATCGATGCCTTGTCGGGCAGCAACGCCGCAGCCTTGGCCGGCTTTTGGTCGACCATGGCCTGCCAGAACGCACGCTCAAGTTCCAATATTTCGGCACGTGTAGCCATGTCACGCTCCGCTTGGGGAAGGTAAATCAGGCTGTCATATCGCGTGTTGGGCATACGTGACACAGACGCTATCCGCCAGCGAACATGAGCCGGACCTGCCGGCTTCAGCTCGATGACTGCGCATCCCGACCACGTGTCAGCACGCTCCAGAACCACGCCGCAGCGCGTTACCCGGTTTACCGGCGCGTTGGATGTAAGCACGGCATGCACATACCTTCTCGCCCTTTATACGCAGTTGCTTACAGGCTGGACTCACACTACGGAGGACAGCTCATGCACAACGAAAACCAGGCTGAACAGCAGGAAAAACTGGTCAAGCTGATCAAGAAGTTCGGCACTGCAATGCTCACCACCCGCGGCGCCGACGGCAGCATGCATTCGCGGCCGATGACGCCACTGGGCGACGAATTCGACGGTGGCTTCTGGTTCGCTACGGAAATCGACAATGCCGCCGTGCTCGACATTCAAACCAATCCTGAGGCGAACGTGGCCTTCATGCATGAGGGCGACAATCACTTCATCTCGGTAACCGGCCACGGCAGCGTCAGTCAGGATCGCGCACAGATTGCACGCCTATGGCCTGCACCAATGAACGCCTTCTTCAAGGGCGGCAAGGACGACCCGCGCGTCTGCCTGATCCGCATCGACGCACAGCACGCCGACTATTGGGACGGCCCCGGAAACCTGCTGACCAAACTGGTGTTCTTTGCCACGGTCGCCACCACCGGCAATCACGAAGCACTCAGCGATACCGGCTCAGTGAATCTCTGAGCAAACGGCGGGCGGCCGCCATGGCTTGGTTGCCGCCCGCTGCGTTGCAGCTGGATTGGCTCGCAGGTGGCGGCAACGAAGGCCGCTTAACGCAGACGTTGCAGGCAGCGAAGCATCGAAAAGGCCCAAGAGCCGCGATGCCAGCCATTCAAATGAACCATCACCGCAATCCGCCAGATATCAAAGGTAGCTCGGGTACGCGCAGCACACCCGGGGCCTTTCGCGCACAGCCTTAGTGAATATTCGGCCCTACGATGCCGCTCTCCAACCAAGCCTCAACCTGCGGCAGCAGCGCCACAACCGAAGCAGCCAGCTGGTCGTACCTGCTTTGCTCGCTACCGAAAGCCTTGAAGCTGAAACCACGGAAATCCCTGTGCTGCTCGATATCGATCAAGCGCTGTCTAAGCAGCGGATCCGTTTCGAACACCCTCTTCGGCACTTCTCCGGAGTCAGGGTCGACCCAAGTCGCCGGAACGCGACTGAACTCCAGGATGAAGCTACCGCCATACGTCCAATACTGGATGGACAGGAAGTCACGTTGATCGCCACTGGATCGAACGAAGTTTGCGACGCCGCCGCCAACGAATCCGAGCCGGCGCATCTCGGGCAGCAGAACCTTCTTGATTGAGGTGGCCATCATTTGGCCGGGAGTTTTCACTTTCTCAAATCCCCGATTTGAAGCAAGTGCCAATAAGACATCAACACAAAGGCATCTGTCACCTCATGCCTGACAAGGGCTCCTGCTTCGCCAACGTTCGACAGTAATGTAGCCCGGGTAAGCGCAGCGCACGCGGGGCCGGGAACGCAACAGAAGGATCACCAGGTCCTTGTTCCCGAGACGCACTGCACTTACAAAGCTCTACGCGGCAGCAGGCCTCGGAAAGCAGAGTAAAAGAAGAAAGTCGGATTGGGGCCCGTTTTGAGCTTGCAGGGCAGATGTACGGCCAAACCAAGGCCCTACCTCGCGATCAGCGCATCGACTCACGTAACTGAGCCTGATCCGGCAGTGGTTTCTCTGCTTCTCACCGGCCTCTTTCAGAACCGCCCCCCCCAATAGGCAGACTACTCCGGGGCGTTAGGCAACGTTGCAATCAAGATAATTGCGGTTCCGAGTGATGACAGAGCGGCCGCTGCCCATTAGTCAGCCTCACTTTTACCGAGGCCACGAACTAAACTTCAGTCCACAACACCAGGGGAACTACAGAATCCATGAAGGAACCGATCACCGAGCGAGATCTGCTCATCATCAGCACCATCTGCACCGGCTTCGGAATCCTGCTGTCGTGGGGCCTGTTCTACCGCTGGGGAAGCGCCCCGCCATCGAAACCCGTCGACCTCTCGGCGTGGGTGCAGGCCATCGGTAGCATCGTGGGCATTCTCTTGGCTATCGCTATTCCCTATTTGCAGCGTCGCTCCGAAGTTCGCGACAGAAAGGAGCGGGACGCCCTCATTGCGCGAAGTTTAGGGACGGTATTGCTTCGGGAGCTGATCAAGTTCGAAGGGAAGATCAAACGAGATCAACGAATCGCCAGTGGTGCGGGCTCTACTGAAATCGTCGATATTGAAACGAACACCATCCCGCGTGAAATATGGGATCGCGTCGAGCGGCTGCACGAACTCGGGCCGGCAGGACACCATGCCCTTTTGGCAATCAATGCCGTGCAACATGCGCAAGAAGAACTGGACGGCGGAAGACTTACTCCAACCGATGGTCGCTCGGACCGATTTAGGGGCCAAATCGGAATCGCGCGAGTTGAATGCGAAACAGCAATTAAAGAACTTCGGCGAACGCTGACCTAGTAGGCGGCAAATCACGCAGCCCTCTGATTCGTCCCAGCCATCTCTCAGAACTCGGTCGATACATGTCTGATTCGCCCGAGACGCAGCAAGCGTTCCAGCCCACCTGCTCCAGGCGACCCTGACTTAGGGGTCAAATGAGCTTCAGCACCGCCCCGCGCCGAGTGCCCTAGGAGGCCAGACAGGCCAGACGGGCGGATTCCTTGCTTGTACCTGCAAAGGAGACGGGGCAGCATGGCAGAGCAGCCTCATTAATAAAACCGGCTTCGCCGCTCAACATGGATGAAACAGGGGGAAATATGCGAGCAGCATTAGCGGCCATCGCAATTTTGTGGAGTGCATCTTGGACAGCAGGTGCGCAGGTGCAAAGGGTAGAAGGCGAGGTGTACTCGTACGTTCGCGCTGATGGTGTTCGCTATTACGCCAGCAACAAGCCGCCAAGTGGCACCGAATTTCGCACCATCAAATATTCTTATTACGAGGGGCCAATGGCCCGCGAGCCGCTGATATTTCGCTGCAAATGGGGTGACGAAGAAGTATTCCTGTCGAAGCCTTTCATTGGATGTGTCGTCGTGGGAACTGCACAACGCCCGCCCGGAACGTTCGGCGGCTATGAATGTCGCGAAGACTGCTCAGGGCACCAAGCTGGCTACGACTGGGCTCTTTCAAGAGGTATCTCTTCGACCGATAGGTGTAGCGGGAGCTCTCAGTCCTTTGTAGAGGGATGTCTAGCAAAAGTGACTGGCTACAAGCCCTAACCCCAAGCCCGCTCGGCGACCTCTCTTTTGGCAACAGAAAACCCCGCCACCGGGTGGTATGGGGCTTCGATGCGCTTACGTCAATCAGAGCGGGGGCGTATATTCAGGAAGTGCGATAGCCCAAAGATCCCTGCTCAAACGCTTAGCGCGCTCAACCAGCAAGAGCATTTGATCCATATCGATATCCTCATCGACCTTTTTGCGATCCCAAATTTTTGAACGAGTTAGGATTGGCGTGTCAGCCACATCGACTGCACTAACAAACTGACCCTCAGGGACATCCTCAGAATAGTCCTGCACAAGCAGTGCTGAGTGAAGGACCGCATTGCGGAACCGGCGAATGATTCCGCTTCCGCCAGAAGGCCGCGACGAAAAATGAGTGCACTCAAGTCCCCCGAAACACATCGACCTGCAAGGTTGAGCAATGTGGCTATCGCAGCCTCGGTCTCACCCATTCGGATCGAGAACCAGCCGATCTGAAGAGCCCACTTAGCCTCAATGTTATCGAAGGTTGCCTTATCCATCGCCATGCGCCCCCTGCCGCTACCCCCGCACCCACGAAAAAACCGGCTTTCGCCGGTCTTGTCTGCGACACTCAAATTTTGATGGTGGGCGGTACAGGGATCGAACCTGTGACCCTTGCCGTGTGAAGGCAATGCTCTACCGCTGAGCTAACCGCCCGTGTTGCGAGCCGCTCATTATAGGGGGCTGAGCGAGGCCGTCAACATCTTTCTTCACATCGATTTACATCGTCTGGGTCGGCTTGTCCGAGGTCGATGTGCCGGCCAGCAGGGTCTCGATCTTGTTGCGGATGGCCTCGCCGTCGGTACCTTCGGCCAGCTGCACGCCGATGCCGGCCTGGCGGTTGCCCTGCGCGCCCAGCGGGGTGACCCAGACCACCTTGCCGGCCACCGGCAGGCGCTCGCTGGAGTCTGGCAGGGTCAGCAGCAGGAACACCTCGTCACCGAGGAAGTAGCGCTTGGGCGTGGGTACGAAGACGCCACCGTTCTTCACGAACGGCATGTAGGCGCCATACAGCGCCGCCTTGTCCTTGACCGCCAGCGAAAGGATGCCCTGGCGGGCGTTCATCGCACTCATCGAATTGTCCCCTTGGATTGCACTTGGTTGGCCGCGCCCCATGCCAGCAGCAGCTCCACCACGGCCAGGTCGGCACGGATGGTGGTGCGCAGCAGATCGCGGGTGCGATTGGCGGCATCAAACCAGGCGGCCAGCTTGTTCAATCGGGCCGGATCGGTCAAGCCGTCGGCTGCTTTCTTCAGTGCCAGGTCGGCGGCATGGCGCAGGCGCAGGTCGGCATTGTCGTCGCCGGTCCAGCGCTGGGCCAGCTCGACGCTGCCCACTTTGCCGGCCAGCAGCTGGTCCAGTTCGCTGGCCACCTGCCGGCGCAGGGCCATGCCCTCGCCTTGCAGCCATTGGTCGGCCATGGCCGGGTGGCCACGAGCGGCGTCCAGCGCTTCACGCGCCACGCCCTCGGTATAGCCGCGCGCCTGCAGCCAGGCCATGGCTTCCTCGCGCGGCGGCATGCGGAATTCCAGGCGCTGGCAGCGGCTGCGAATGGTCTGCGGCAGCCGCGCCGGGTCGGCGCTGAGCAGCCACAGGTAGCGGCCGGGCGACGGTTCTTCCAGCGTCTTCAGCAAGGCATTGCAGGCGGAACGGTTGATGGCGTCGGCCGGATCAACAATCACCACCTGGGCCACGCCGTACTGCGGGGTGAGCGCCAGCTTCTGCGAGATTTCGCGCACCTGGTCGATCACGATCTCGGTGCGCAGCTTGTCGCCGGTCTTGTTGGGGATGAAGGTGGTGAACTGCAGGTCGGGATGGGTGCCGGCCGCAATCAACTGGGCGTTGCGCTGGCGTGCCGCCGCATCCGCGCCGTGGTTGAGTACGTGTGCGGCCAGCCGCATCGCAACCGCGCGCTTGCCCATGCCGGCCGGGCCGCACAGCAGCAAACCATGGCCGAGCCGGCCCGCGTCGAGCGCGGCAACCGTCTGATCATAGGCGCGCTGCTGCCAAGGAGCCAGTGCTTCGCTCATCGGGACATCCTGTACATCATTCGGGTCATGCCGCTCATTGCGCTGCGGCCTCGCTGCGCTTGGCACGCAGCCGCTGCAGGTATTCGGCCACGGCGGTGTTGTGATCGGTATAGGACGCGGAGAACACATGCGCGCCACTGCCATCGCCCACGGCGACGAAATACAGCGCATCACCCGGCGCCGGGTTGGCGGCGGCATGCAGCGCGTCGCGGCCGGGCATGGCGATCGGCGTCGGCGTCAGGCCGGCGCGGGTATAGGTGTTGTACGGCGTATCGGTGGTCAGGTGCACCTTGCGGATATTGCCATCGTAAGCGCTGCCGATGCCGTAGATCACGGTTGGGTCGGTCTGCAGGCGCATGCCCATTTTCAGGCGACGCGCGAACACGCCGGCAATCTGCGGGCGCTCGCTGGCCAGGCCGGTTTCCTTCTCGATGATGGAGGCCAGGATCAGCAGTTCGTAGGGCGTTTTCAGCGGCAGGTCGTCGCTGCGCCCGGCCCAGGCGACGGCCAGTTCCTTTTCCATCGCGGCATGGGCGCGCTTGAGCACGTCCACGTCGCTGTCACCGCGCTGGTAGATATAGGTTTCCGGCAGGAAGCGGCCTTCCGGGTGCTGGTCGGGGAAGCCCAGCTTGGCCATCAGCTCGGTGTCGGCCAGGTTGGTGGTTTCATGTTCCAGCGGCTGCGCACGCGCCAGTGCGGCACGTACCTGGCGGATGTTCCAGCCTTCAACGATGGTGACGCGGTATTGCAGCACCTTGCCTTGACGCATGTTCTGCAGCAGCTGGCGCGGCGTGGGTGCCGGCTCCAGCGCGTATTCGCCGATCTTCAGCTTGCCGGCGGCGTCGAGCTGGCGCGCCAGCAGCTGCCATTGCAGATCGTCGCCTTCATCCACACCGGCAGCGCGCAGCTTGCGCAGCACGCTGGTGAGGGAGTCACCGGAGGCGATGGTGATGCTTGCCACAGACGGGCTCAGCGGCGTATCGGCAAAACTGCCCTGCCGCTGCCACAACCAGGCCGCACCTGCGCCAGCCAATGCCACCAGCAGTACCAACACCGCCAGCACCAGCAGACATCCGCGCTTGGCACCCGCCATGGTCACCCCGTCTTCAAAGAACCGATGCGCAGGATACCGCGCTGGCGGCAACGCCGGCCAAAGCGGTGTTCATCATTGTGGGTCCAGCGCCCGCAACAGCCCGCGCGCCTTGGCCCGGGTTTCATCCAGTTCCTTGTCGGCCACCGAATCCACCACGATGCCGGCTCCCGTACGGAAACTGGCGGTATTGCCCTGCACTTCGGCGGTGCGAATGAGGATGTTCAGGTCCATGTCGCCATCACGGTTCAGCCAGCCGAAGGCGCCGGTATAGGCCCCGCGCGCGGTCTGTTCCAGCTCGGCGATGATTTCCATGCAGCGCACCTTGGGGCAGCCGGTGATGGTGCCGCCCGGGAAGGTGGCCGCGATCACTTCACCCGGAGTGACTTCAGGGCGCAGGCGCGCGCGTACGTTGCTGACGATGTGGTGCACGTGGGCGTAGCTTTCCACGGTCATCAGTTCATCGACCTCGACACTGCCCGGCGCGGCAATGCGGCCCAGGTCATTGCGTTCCAGGTCGATCAACATCACGTGTTCGGCGCGCTCCTTGGGATGGCCGACCAGCTCCTGGATGCGTGCAGCATCGTCGTCGCCCTCGAAACGCGGGCGGGTGCCAGCGATCGGGCGGGTTTGCACCACATCACCGTTCACAGAAACCAGACGCTCCGGCGAGGAGCTGACCACGGCGCGTCCGGCGGCGGTGAACAGGCCGGCGAACGGTGCGGGGTTGGCTTTGCGCAGGCGCGCGTACAACGCTTCCGCTGCGAGCGGCGCGTCGAATTGCGCTTGCCAGCGGCGCGAGAGGTTTACCTGGAAGACGTCGCCGGCATGCAGGTAGTCGATGATCTTATGCACGCCGTCGGTGAAGCGTTCGCCGGCGTCTTCGCTGATGGCGCTTGGGCCATGCCAATGCGGCAAGGGCGGCAGCTGCGCGGCTTCTGTTTGATCGTGCTGGAGCTGGCTGAGCAGATCAGCTGCGTCGTCTTCGGCGATGGCGATGCAGCGGCCACTGTCGCGTTCGCGCAATACCGCTGCCGGGCAGCGCAGTGCGATTGCGGTTGGCAAGCCATCCGTGCGCTGTGGCAGCTGCAGGATGGGTTCGACCTGCTGGGCGAGTTCGTAATCGAGCAGCAAGGCCCAGCCGCCCCGGAACAGGATGTCCGCTTCCATTGGGTTGCGCGGTTGGCGCAAGGCCTGCCAATCGCGGTCGAGTGCGGCGAGGAAATTCCCCTCCACCGGGCTGCCGTCTTCGCGCTGCACGCTGCCGTCAGCATTGAGCAGGAGCTGGCCGCCGTCGGCGATCAACAGCATGTCCCACTGGCCCTGCTTGCCGGCGGCAGTGGATTCGAGCAGGACCGGATAGCGATGCGGTGCGAGCCGATGCAGCGCCAGCAGGTCGATATCGGCGTGCAGGGGGAGGATGTGCATCGTGGGCCCGAAGAAGTCTGGGAGGAGCGCGCTCTTCTCCCACCGGGAGAAGGTGCCCCGTAGGGGCGGATGAGGGTGCGGTTGGCTGATAGGAGCTGGAGGACAGCTGGCTGTTCGCCGATGTTGCGTCCGCCCTACCCTCACCCCAACCCCTCTCCCGGGGGGAGAGGGGCTTGAAGCCTTTAAATCCGCTTGAACACCAGCGTGCCGTTGGTGCCGCCGAAGCCGAAGCCGTTCGACATCACCACGTCCACGTCAGCCTTGCGGGCTACGTTCGGCACGTAGTCCAGATCGCAGCCTTCGCTTGGGTTTTCCAGGTTGATGGTCGGCGGGATGATGCCGGTGTTCAGCGCCATCACCGAGAAGATCGCTTCCACGCCGCCCGCTGCACCCAACAGGTGACCGGTCATCGACTTGGTCGAGCTGACCAGCATCTTGTAGGCGTGCGCGCCGAAGGCGGTCTTCATCGCCATGGTCTCGCCCAGGTCGCCCAGCGGCGTGGAGGTGCCGTGCGCGTTTAGGTAGCCCACCTGTTCCGGGGTGACGCCTGCGTCCTTCATGGCCGCGACCATGCAGCGGGCGGCGCCTTCGCCGTTCTCGCTCGGTGCGGTCATGTGGTACGCGTCGGAGCTTGCGCCGAAGCCGGCCAGCTCGCAGTAGATCTTGGCGCCGCGTGCCTTGGCGTGCTCGTACTCTTCCAGGATCAGGATGCCGGCACCGTCGCCCAGCACGAAGCCGTCACGGCCCTGGTCCCACGGACGCGAGGCCTTGGTCGGCTCGTCGTTGCGGGTGGACATGGCCTTCATCGCGCAGAAGCCGCCCAGTGCGGTCGGCGAGGAGCCACGCTCGGCGCCACCGGCAACCATCACGTCGGCATCGCCGTACTGGATCATGCGCATCGCCGTACCGATGGAATGGTTGGACGTGGCACAGGCCGACACCGCCGAGAACGACGGGCCCTTCAGCCCGGCAATGATGCTCAGCTGGCCAGGCAGCATGTTGATGATGGTCTTGGGCACGTAGAACGGCGAGATCTTCTTGCCTTCGTGGAACTCGATGGTCTGCTCTTCGATGCCGAGCAGGCCGCCGATGCCGGCGCCGACGATGGCGCCAATGCGCTCAGCGTTGGCGTCGGTGATTTCCAGGCCCGAGTCGTGCAGCGCCATGAAGGCGGCACCCAGGCCGTAATGGATGAACGGGTCCATCTTCTTGGCATCCTTGCCGCTGACCCGATACTTGCCGAACAAGGGGTTGTCGGCGGTGATGTCGAAATCCCTGACCTCACCTGCAATCTTGGTGGTGAAACGCTCCAGGTAGCTGTCCATGACATTCGTCAGCGGGCCAATGCCCGAGCGGCCATTGATGATGCCTTCCCAGCTGCTGGCCAGATCATTGCCTAGGGGCGACACCATGCCCATGCCGGTAACGACGACGCGACGACTCATTGCGGATTCTCCTGGCCCCGCATGCGGGGGTTTTGAAACTTAAAAGCACAGGGCCGCATCAGCGGCCCCATGGATTTGCAACGCGGCTGACATGCTTGCCGACCGCGCCTTGTCAGACCTGGATCAGGCCTTGACGTGTGCCTTGACGTAGTCGATGGCGGCCTGGACGGTACCGATCTTCTCGGCTTCTTCGTCCGGGATTTCGCACTCGAACTCTTCTTCCAGCGCCATCACCAGCTCAACGGTGTCAAGCGAGTCTGCACCCAGGTCATCGACAAACGATGCGCTGGTGGTGACTTCTTCTTCCTTGACGCCAAGCTGCTCAACAACAATCTTCTTGACGCGTTCTTCGATGGTGCTCATTGGATATCGCTCCAGATGGAGTAGTGGTTCAAAAGACGCCAGCCCCCAAGGCTGGCCGTGGGATAGTGTAGTGGAAACCGTCGCGGCGGTGTTTCTGAACAAAAAAGCCACAACGATCAACCACTTGGGTGCAGTCCCTGCACACCACGCTTACGGCATGTACAAACCGCCGTTCACGTGAAGGGTTTCGCCGGTGATGTAACTGGCCGACGGACCGGCCAGGAACGCCACCGCCTTGGCGATGTCTGCGGGCTCGCCGAGGCGGCCCAGCGCGATCTGGCCGAGCATCGCCGCCTTGGCGTCCTCGGGCAGATCCTTGGTCATGTCCGTGTCGATGAAGCCCGGTGCAACCACATTGACGGTCACGCCGCGGCTGCCGATTTCCTTGGCCAGCGACTTGGAGAACGCAATGATGCCAGCCTTAGCGGCGGCATAGTTGGCCTGGCCGGCATTGCCGGTGACGCCAATGACCGAGGCGATATTGATGATGCGGCCCTTGCGCGCCTTCATCATGCCGCGCATCACCGCCTTGGAGGTGCGGTAGACGCTGGTCAGGTTGGTGTCGAGGATGGCCTGCCAGTCCTCGTCCTTCATGCGCATCAGCAGATTGTCGCGGGTGATGCCGGCGTTGTTGACCAGAATGCTGATGGCACCGAATTCCTTGCTCACGGCGTCGATCAGCGCATCTACCGCGCCCGGCTCGGTCACGTTCAGTGCGCGGCCGTGGCCGCCCAGTGCTGCCAGACGCGTGCCGATGGCGGCTGCGCCGTTGTCGGTGGTGGCGGTGCCGATGACGGTCGCGCCCAGCGCTGCCAGCTCGTCGGCAATGGCGGCACCGATACCACGGCTTGCGCCGGTTACCAGCGCGATTTCACCCTGCAATGGCTTGCTCATTCCTGTTCCTTTTGTGCATGGCACCGCGCACGCGCAGCGCCCATCATGACCGGGCGCAGGCTGCGCCCGCGCCGCAATCGGTTGCTCAGTTTGCCCACTCTTCCAGCGCACCGGCAAAGTCTGCCGGGGTGGCGAGCGGACGCCCTTCGATGTTCTTGTCGATGCGCTTGACCAGGCCGGTCAGCACCTTGCCCGGGCCGCATTCGGCCACGCGGGTGACACCACGGGCGGCCAATGCCTGCACGCAGCCGGTCCACTGCACCGGCTGGTACAGCTGCTGCACCAGCGCCTGGCGGATGGAATCGACGCCGTCATGTACCTGCGCGTCGACGTTCTGCACCACCGGCAACGATGGCTGCTGCCATGCCAGTCCGTTCATCACCGCAGCCAGACGGTTGGCAGCTTCGCGCATCAGCGGCGTGTGCGACGGCACGCTGACAGCGAGCTTCACCGCCTTGCGCACGCCCTTTTCAGCCAACAGCGCCAAGGCGCGGTCCACTGCGGCAGCGTCACCGCCGATCACGATTTGGCCGGGCGAGTTGAAATTGGCCGGCACCACCACCTGGCTGCCTGCAGCCTCGGCGCAGACTTCCAGCACCAGCGCGTCTTCGGCGCCGAGCACGGCCGCCATCGCGCCAACACCGGCCGGGGCGGCGTCCTGCATCAGCTGGCCGCGCAGACGCACCAGGTGCGCGCCGTCGTGCAGCGTAAGAGCGCCTGCAGCGACCAGTGCGGTGTATTCGCCAAGGCTGTGCCCGGCCAATACCGCAGGCTTGGCGCCGCCCTGTGCATTCCACAGGCGCCATACCGCGATGCTGGCGGCCAGCAGCGCCGGCTGGGTGAATTCGGTGCGATTGAGCTGCTCTTCCGGGCCGCCCTGCGACAGCGCCCACAGATCGACGCCCGCGCCTTCAGAGGCCTCGGCAAAGGTCTCACGGATCTGCGGATGCAGTTCAGCCAGTTCGGCCAACATCCCAATGGATTGCGAACCCTGGCCGGGAAATACGAAAGCGAGTCGGGAGTCAGTCACGCGGTCTTCTGCTGCATCAATCGAAGCGGGGAATAATAAGCGCGAAAGCGCCCGCCCGTCTGTACTGGCGCGTATGCACCACACGCAGCCGGTAGTGCCGAGCCATGCTCGGCAAGGGGCCTTACCGCAGAGAGCCTGTAGTGCCGAGCCATGCTCGGCAAGGGGCTTTACCGGGAAGGCCCCCTGCCGAGCATGGC
>NZ_JBRRBO010000039.1:0-41071 GCF_056756175.1 Stenotrophomonas sp. STEN240
CCGTTGCTGTTTTGTCACTCAAACAAAAAAAAAAAACATTCGCCCTCCCCAATCGGGGACTTTTTTTTGGACCCACGGGTTGTCCCGAGGATGGCCCGGCACTACCGAAGACGCCTTGTCAGCTGGAGATTGCCAGCCGCTCCTGGCGGTAACGCCATACCGCCACTGCCCACAGCAGCACCGCCAGCAGCACCGAGGCGGCCAGATACACCGCCCACTGCGTGGCCGATGGCATCTCGCCGCGGGTGACCTTCACCAGCATCTGGTTCTGCGACAGGAACGGCACCGCGTACTGCCACAGCTGGGTGTCCTTCAGCGGGTAGGCCATCAAGGCGTAACCCGGCAGCATCGGCAGCAGCATCAACCAGACCATATGGCTCTGTGCCTCCTTCATGCTCTTGGAGCTGGCCGACAGGCAGGTCAGCAAGGCGGTACCAATGAGCACCAGCGGCAGCAGGATCACCAGCAGCTTGCCCATCGCCGCGAAGCTGACATCCAGTGAACGCGCTGCGCCGCCGCCGATGCTGGCACTGATCTTGAACGAGATCAGGATCAGCAACATCGAAGCCAGGCCCAGTACCACCGCCGCCAGCATCTTGCCGCTGACCAAGGCGCCGCGTGCGGCCGGTGTGGCCAGCAAGGGCTCCAGCGATTGCCGCTCACGCTCGCCGGCGGTGGTATCCATCGCCAGGTGCGAGCCGCCGATGAAGGCGAACAGCATCAACACCAGCGGCAATACCACCGACAGGAAGATGCCGCGCTTGGCCTCGGCCGTTGCAAGGTCGCGGGTACCGACATTGACCGGCGCGGCCACCATCGGGTTGACGCCACGCGCCAGCAGACGCAATGCACCCACCGACTGCCCGTAAGCACTCAGCACGCTGCGTACGCGAGCAATCTGCACCTCGCCGGTGCGGCGGGTGGTATCGGCCACGATCTCCACCTTGGCCGGCTTGCCGGCCTGCCAGTCGGCGGCGAAGTTCTCGTCGATCACCAGCGCCAAGTCTTCGCGCTGGCTGCGGATCAGGCTTTCGATGTCGGCCGGTGCTTCGGTGGCATTGATGCCGCGGCTGGCCAGGAACGCGACCAGATTCGGCGCGCGGGCGATGCCCACCACTGGGATGCTCAAGTCTTTTTCCAACTGCGTTTCAGCGCGCAGGTTGGTGAGCTTGTTCATGCCCAGGAACAGCAGCGGGTAAAGCAATGGTGCGGTCAGCAGGGTCAGCAGGAAGGTGCGGCGGTCGCGGGCGAAATCGCGCAGCTCCTTGCGCATCACCGTGAAGATCGCGCGGAAGTATCCGGTCGTGCTCATGCGTGCAGGCCCTCCTCGCTGCCGATCAATTTGACGAACGCGTCTTCCAGGTTGTTTTCGTGGGCCTGCTCGCGCAGTTCCTCCGGCGTGCCCTGTGCAACCACCCTGCCCTGCGCGACGATCACGATGCGGTCACACAGCGCGGCGACCTCCTGCATGATGTGGCTGGAGAAAATCACGCAGCGGCCTTCCTCGCGCAGTTCCTTGAGGAAGCCACGCAGGCCACGGGTGGTCATCACGTCCAGGCCGTTGGTCGGCTCATCGAGAATCACGTTGCGCGGGTCGTGGATCAGCGCGCGGGCAATCGCGGTCTTGGTGCGCTGGCCCTGGCTGAAACCCTCGGTTGCACGGTCGAGGAAATCCTCCATCTGCAGTGCCTTGGCCAGGCGCGCGGTGCGCTCGACGATGGCGGCCGAACTCATGCCATGCAGTTCACCGAAGTAGTCGATGTTCTCGCGCGCGGTCAGGCGCTTGTAGACGCCGCGTGCGTCCGGCAATACGCCGAGGCTGCGGCGCACCGCGTTGGGGTCGACGGCGGCATCGATGCCATCGACCAGCACGCGGCCGCTTTCCGGCGTCATCAGCGTGTACAGCATGCGCAGGGTGGTGGTCTTGCCGGCGCCGTTGGGGCCGAGCAGACCGGTGATCTGGCCGTCGTGGGCAGTGAAGCCCACGTCATCCACGGCAATCACCGGCGTCTTGTCCTTGCCCTTGCCGGGGAAGGTCTTGCGAAGTCGTTCTGCAACGATCATGGAAGCGGATTCCTCAGTGATGCGGTGATGTCACGGTTCCCAGCCATTGAAGCTGGTGAACGGCGGCACGTAGTTGAGTTTTTCCAGACAGGCACCGTCGAGCGCCTTCGGGTCGGTCTTTTCAATGAACTGCGCAAACAGCTTGGGCATGCAGCCGGCACCGATCACGTTGTGGCCCTGGCCACGCAGCACGAACAGGCGCGCGTTATCCAGGTGCTTGACCACTTCCTCGCCGTAGCGTGGCGGGGTCACCGGATCGAACTCGCCTTCCAGCACCAGCGCAGGCACCTT
Organism: Stenotrophomonas sp. STEN240; assembly: GCF_056756175.1. Classification (NCBI taxonomy): domain Bacteria; kingdom Pseudomonadati; phylum Pseudomonadota; class Gammaproteobacteria; order Lysobacterales; family Lysobacteraceae; genus Stenotrophomonas; species Stenotrophomonas sp. STEN240. Next base: position 2,356 of record NZ_JBRRBO010000039.1, read on the forward strand.
GCCGGCCAGCGGCTTGTGGAAGTCGGCTGGCGCCGTGCCCTTGGGCCAGCTGGCGCACATCGCGCCCATGGCTTCGGCCATCTGATTACCGAGCACGGTGTCGGCATCGGCGCTGTTGGCGACCATGCTTTCGTTGTCCTCGCTGCACACCACCGAGAGCTGCATGCCCATCGCCATGCTGTCCTTCATCTCGCCCTGCAGCATCTGCGTCAGCGCCATCAGATTGTCGTAGCGGCCGCCGTTGGCTTCGTGGATGAGCTTGGGCAGCAACGCACCGGCAGCCGGCATGTAGGCATACATGCGCACCAGCCCGGCTACGGTTTCCGCACGCAGCTCGCCTTCGCGCTGCTCGCCCGTGCCAGCATCGCGGTATTGCACCGTCACCGGCTGCGCACGCAGCTTGGCCAGCAGCACGTCCAGCTCGGCGCGCGGATCGCCCAGCTTGTCCTTGCACGAGGCGGTCTTGGTGCACTGTGCGAACTGCAGCGCCAAGGCGTCATCAAGGTTGCGCGCGAAGATGTTGCCCAGCTGCAGGCTGTTCGGCACCACCGAGTCCAGCACGATGCTGCGCGTGGCCTGCGGATGACGCATGGCGTACTGCTGGGCCACGCGGGTGCCATAGCTGACACCGACCAGATTGATCTGCGCCGCACCGATGGCCTGGCGCACCGCATCCAGATCCGCCACCGCCTCGGTGGTGGTGTAGAAGCGCAGGTCGGCCTTCTTTGCCAGCTCAGCTGCGCAGCTGCGCGCCACTGCCACCATCGAGGCCGTGCTGAAATCCGCATCGTCCGGCGTATCGCAGGCCAGCAGGTTCGACTCGCCGGTGCCGCGCTGGTCGACCAGGATCACGTTGCGGTGCTTGCGCACCTCGGCAAATGCCGCGTCCACCTGCGGGTAGGTGGCAACCGCCGCCTGCCCAGGGCCACCGGCCAGGAAGAACACCGGGTCCGGCTGCAGGTCGCTTTCCTTCTCCGGGGCGACCCAGGCGATGTTCAGTGCAATCTTGCGGCCCTGCGGGTTTGCCCGGTCTTCGGGCACTTCCAGCGTGGTGCACTGCGCTTCCAGGCTGTCGCGGCTGCCACTCGCGCTCAGGCTGCAGGGCTGGAAGTGCAGGCTGCCCAGCGTCTGCGGCTTGCCCGCAGCAACCGCGGCAGCGGCTGCCTGCGGTGCGGCAGGCGCGGGGGTATCGGTGGACCGCACCAGGCGGTAGCCGACGATACCGGCGATCACGGCCAAGGCAAGGATGGTTTGGGTCTTGCGGGACATCATCGGAACAGCCCCTCACGGTTGAAGGAAATTAACGGGTCTACCTGCATCCAGACGCGGGCGCGGCAGCTATGTGACATCAGGAAAGAAAATTTCTTCGATGCGGCTTTCATACAGGCGGGCAATGCGGAACGCCAACGGCAGGCTGGGATCGTATTTGCCCGTCTCCAGCGCATTGACCGTCTGCCGGGATACCTCCAGCTGCTCGGCCAGTTCGCCCTGTGACCAGCCCTTGGCCTCGCGCAGTTCGCGCAATCGGTTATCCATCGCCGGCTCTCAGTTGTAGCGCCGCACGACCACGGCCTTGGCCAGCCCGTAGGCCAGGCAGACCAGCGGGAAAACCCAGATCATCGCCACACCGGAAGGAATGTCGATCACCTTGGCGACCTGCAGGAACCCACCGGTCAGGTAGACCAGCGATACAAAGCCAGTGGCGAAGCTGACCGCCTCCAGCTCGATGCGTTGCTGCAGTTCATCCACATCGCGGATGTAGCGGACCATTGCCCGCAACATCAACACCACCGGCGGCACCGGCAGCAAGGCGACCAGCGCACGCAGCAGCGGTTCGTCCACGCGCTTGAGCAACAGGCTCGATGCCACCAGCAGCACCATGTAACCGGCCATGGCCAGCATCACTTCGCGGGTATAACGCTTGCGCAGCTTGGCCGGGGCGGCGTCGCAGCCATCGGGCATGAAGCGGCGCAGCAGCGCTGCCAATGCCAGGCCCAGGGCGATACCACACAGAATGCCGGCAAACTTCGGCTGCGCGCCCATCGGCTGCCACTGCATCACGACCCAGGCGAGGACTGCGGACACCGCCGCCGCAAGCAGCATGCCCACGGTCCAAGAAGTACGGCTCATCGCCCTGCCCCTTGCGCCCGCATCTGCGGGCCGGCGGCCAGGGTAAGCGACCGGCTGGCGACGGAACCCGTCGCGGTGGAACGGACAAGACAGCTGCAATGACCCATGGCCCAACTCCTGTAAAGCACGCTTGACACATCCTGGGGCCGGCACGGCCGACCTGTCAAGCATCCTTTACAGATGGAAACGACGATTACGCTGCCCCTTGCCCGGGCCAAGCCGGCAAGACCGCATCCACAACGAAGAAAGGCGCGAACGAAGCGTCGCGCCTTTATGCGGATCAAAACCAAACCGGGGCCGGACACGCCGGCTCACCGGGAGAGGCGACTGCAGCGCAGCCGCCAAGGATCACTTGCTGCTGACGTACTTCTCGCGGCGGATCTGCGGCATCGACAGCCCCGCTTGCTTGAGCACTTCCACGCAGGTATCGACCATGTCCGGGTTACCGCAAAGGTAGGCGATATCGCGGGCCGGGTCCGGCGCGATCTCCGCCAGCTGCTGCTGTACATAGCCCTTGCGGACATCCGGGTGCGGGTTTTCAGGCAGTTCCCGCGACAGGCAGGGCATGTAGCGGAAGCCGGGGTTGGCGGCGGCAAAGGCGTAGAAGTCGTCGCTGTAGAGCAGCTCTTCCGGCGTCCGCGCGCCCTGCAGCAGCACCACCTCCACGCCACGCTCGACCATTGCCTCATGCAACTGCGGCAGCATCGAGCGGTAGGGGGTGACGCCGGTGCCGGTGGCGATCAGCAGGTAGCGGGCATTGTGGTCGCCCGGCTGCAGGCAGAACCGGCCAAAGGGACCGCTGCCACTGACGTGGTCGCCCAGGTCCATGCCCTCGAACAAGGCCGTGGCAGCGCCGCCGGGCACGAAACTGACCGCGATTTCCACCGCCTCGCCCGGGCCCAGGGCACGGTCATGGATAGTGGCCAGGGAGTAGCTGCGCTTGGTCGGGGTGCCGTCGGCGTAATCGAAGTGAATCTGAATGAACTGGCCGGGCAGGAAATCCAGCGGCTGGCCGTCATCACGGACGAACTGGTAATGGCCGATGCTCGGCGCCAGCATGTGGCGGCCGACCAGCTTGAGGGGGAATTGGATTGGCACAGGAGGGGAACAGTGTGTAACCGGGCATGGACCACGGGGGCTCCTATAATACCGGCCTGCACTTATCCGACGCCTGTACTCGGCGCGAAGGCCAAAGATTGGACTCCCGTACCCCTGCTCCTCCCGGCACAGCCGCGCTGCGCATCAGCGACCTGCGCAAGACCTACGACAACGGCGTCGAAGCGCTGAAGGGCGTGTCGCTGGAAGTCGCCCCGGGCGACTTTTTCGCCCTGCTCGGCCCCAACGGCGCCGGCAAGTCGACCCTGATCGGCATTGTCTCTTCACTGGTCAACCTCAGCCAAGGCCAGGTGCAGGTGTTCGGCAGCGACCTGGTCGCCGAGCGCAGCGCCACCATGCGGCTGATCGGCCTGGTGCCACAGGAAATCAACTTCAACCTGTTCGAGAAGCCCTTCGACATCCTGGTCAACTACGCCGGCTTCTACGGGATTCCGCGTGCGGAGGCTGAAGTACGCGCCGAGGAAGAGCTCAAGCGTGCGCACCTGTGGGGCAAGGCGCAGATGATGAGCCGCACCCTGTCCGGCGGCATGAAGCGCCGGTTGATGATCGCCCGCGCAATGATGACCCGGCCGCGCCTGCTCATCCTCGATGAGCCCACCGCAGGCGTGGACATCGAGATCCGCCGCGACATGTGGAAGACGCTGCAGGAAATCAACGCCGCCGGCACCACCATCATCCTCACCACCCATTACCTGGAAGAGGCCGAGCAGCTGTGCCGCAACCTGGCCATCATCAACCACGGCCAGATCGTGGAGCAGGGGCCGATGCGCGGCCTGCTGGCCAAGCTCGACGTGGAAGGCTTCCTGTTCGACATCGACGGTGAACTGCCCGCCCAGCTGCCGCATATCGAAGGCGCCACCCTGGTCGCCACCGACGCGCATACGCTGGATATGGACATGCCGCGCGCGATGGACCTGAACCGTGTTTTCGACGCCTTGAATGCCGCCGGCATCCGCGTGCGTTCGATGCGCACCAAGAGCAACCGCCTGGAGGAGCTGTTCGTGCGGCTCACCGGCAACCTGGAGAACAGCGCAGCATGAGTACCCCCGTTCCCGTGACCGACAGCAGCCGCAACTGGGTGGCGCTGGGCACCATCGTTCGTCGCGAGGTCAACCGCATCCTGCGCATCTGGGGCCAGACCCTGGTGCCGCCGGCCATCACCATGACCCTGTACTTCCTGATCTTCGGCGGCCTGATCGGCTCCAAGATCGGGCAGATGGGCGGTTACAGCTACATGCAGTTCATCGTGCCGGGCCTGGTGATGATGAGCGTCATCCAGAACAGCTACGGCAACATCAGCTCCTCGTTCTTCGGCGCCAAGTTCGGCCGGCATATCGAAGAACTGCTGGTCAGCCCGATGCCGAACTGGGTGATCCTCGGCGGCTATGTAGCCGGCGCGGTGCTGCGCGGTTTGATGGTGGGCGTGATCGTGCTGATCATCGCCATGTTCTTCACTCCGGTGCGCATCCCGCACCCGCTGGTGACGCTGACCACGGTGCTGCTAGGCGCGACGATCTTCTCGCTGGCCGGCTTCATCAATGCGGTTTACGCCAAGAAGTTCGATGACGTAGCGATCGTGCCGACCTTCATCCTGACCCCGCTGACCTACCTGGGCGGCGTGTTCTACTCGGTGACCTTGTTGCCGGGCTGGGCGCAGGCGATGACCCATGCCAACCCGATCTTCTACATGGTCAATGCGTTCCGCTACGGCCTGCTCGGCAGCAGCGACGTGCCGTTGTGGGTGTCGTATGCCTTGATGCTGGGTTTTGTTGTAGCGCTGACCACCTTGGCACTCTGGCTGTTGAAGCGCGGCGTAGGCCTGCGCAGCTGAAAGAAGGCGCCGAAAGGCGCCTTTTTTTTTGGCTTTTGTTCTCGCATTTGTGGGAGCGGCATAAGCCGCGAAACTCGTACAACATCAGACCAAGCTGGCTCTTGCATCCAGACTATTGCAAACCCTGTTTTTCCTGGCCGGATGCAATGTCAGCTTCGCGGCTCACGCCGCTCCTACAACACCCCGAGCCCCTATGATGGCTTCACTCCCCACTGTTGATGGATATCCAAGCGATGCGCATCCTGATTCTCGGTGCCGGTGGTACCGGCGGTTACTTTGGTGGTCGGCTGGCCCAGGCCGGCGTCGATGTCACTTTCCTGGTGCGGCCCAACCGCGCTGCACAGCTGGATCGTGATGGCCTGGTAATCCGCAGCCCGCTCGGCGATGCCGCATTTGCGGTCGCCCACGTCACTGCCGACGCCCTGCCGCAACTGGCGAAGGAAAATCCCTTCGATCTGGTCATCCTCAGCTGCAAGGCCTATGACCTGGAGAGCTCCATCGACGCCATCGCAGCGGCAGTCGGCGTCACCACCAGCGTGCTGCCGATTCTCAATGGCCTGCGCCACTACGCTGACCTGGATGCACGCTTTGGACGCGAGCGCGTGCTCGGCGGGCTGTGCTTCATCAGCGCGACCAAGGCCGAGGACGGCGCCGTGCTGCACCTGGACAAGCCGGCCAAGCTGACCTTCGGTGAGCGCGATGGTGCGGCCAACAGCGCGCGTGTGACTGCACTCGCACAAGCCTGCGAACAGACCGGCATCGACCACGTTGCATCGGCCGACATCGCCCAGGAGCAGTGGATCAAATACAGCTTCCTGACCGCGTTGGCGGCTGGCACCTGCCTGATGCGCGCCGATGTCGGCAGCATCGTTGCCAGCGATCACGGCACCGCTTTCATGCAGGCCTTGTACGCCGAATGCCTGGCGGTCGCCGCGCAGGCCGGGCAGCCGATTCCAGCGAAGGCACAGGACATCGCACTGGGCGCCATCACCAAGCCCGGTTCGCCGATCAAGGCTTCAATGCTGCGCGATCTGGAAGCCGGTCAACGCGTGGAGGCCGCGCATATCGTCGGCGACATGCTGGGCCGCGCGCTTGCGGCCGGGCAATCCGCACCGCTGCTGCAGGCCGCGTACTGCCACCTGCAGGCCTACGAAGCGCAACGCGCCGTTTGAAGCCTGCGCCTGCCGTCAGACCGGCGGCAGGCGGAAGAAGGCGCGCGTCGCGGCGGTAGCATTGGCGGCGGTAACGGCCACGTCTTCGCCACGATCACGTGCCAGTTCCTCGACGATATGCGACAGGAACGCCGGCTCGTTGCGGCGATCCTTGGGCAGCGGCCGCATCGTGCGCGGCAGCAGATACGGTGCGTCGGTCTCGATCATCAGGCGCTCGGCCGGGATGTGCTTGACCAGCTCGCGCAGGTGCGCGCCACGGCGTTCGTCGCACAGCCAACCGGTGATGCCGATGTACCAATCGCGGTCCAGGTAATCGAACAACTCGCGGCGTTCGGCGGTGAAGCAATGCACCACTGCCGGGCCCAGCTTGCCGTCGAAGTTCTTCATCATCGCCAGGAAGTCATCGTGCGCATCGCGCTGGTGCAGGAATAGCGGCTTACCGGCAAGGTCAGCGGAAATCTGCAGCTGCCGCTCGAAGGCCTTGCGCTGGGCCGGGCGCGGCGAGAAATCGCGGTTGTAATCCAAGCCACACTCGCCCACCGCCACCACTTCCGGATGCGCCTGCAATGCGCGCATTTCGGCATCGCACTCGTCGGTGTATTCACTGGCGTGATGCGGATGCACGCCGGCGGTGGCGTACAGGAAACCGGGATGGCGCTGCGCCAGTTCCAGGGCCATCGGCGAGTGCTCGCGGCTGGCGCCGGTGATCACCATCTGCGCCACGCCGGCGGCCTTGGCGCGCTCCAGCACCGCGTCCAGGTCGCGATCGAAGGATTCGTGGGTGAGGTTGGCGCCGATGTCGATCAGTTGCATTGAGCTGGAAGTAGGCAGACAGAAAGCGTGATTGTAGAGGTTTGGTCCCAGCCCGGCCCCCAAACCATGAACGAAGCCCGGTAGCCCGGGTAAGCACAGCGCACCCGGGGCAGTTCGCTGAATCGTAGGGGCCGCGCGAAAAGCCCCGGGTGCGCTGCGCTTACCCGGGCTACAGGCTTACCCGGGCTACGCGGCTACCGGGCGCCTGGCGTGCGCGGCTTCTACAATGCGCCGATGGCAACTGCATTCCCCATCACCCCGCTGCTCCCCGACATACTCCAACAGCTGGCCGCGCATTCGCGGCTGGTACTGGAGGCGCCACCCGGCGCCGGCAAAACCACCCAGGTGCCGCTGGCGCTGCTGGAGGCACCGTGGCTGCAGGGCGGCAAAATCCTCATGCTGGAACCACGCCGCGTGGCCGCGCGCAGCGCCGCCACCTTCATGGCCAAGCAGCTGGGCGAACCGGTTGGCGAAACCGTTGGTTACCGCATCCGCTTCGAGAACAAGGTGTCCGCGCGTACCCGCGTGGAAGTGGTCACCGAAGGCATTCTGACCCGCATGCTGCAGGACGACCCGCTACTGGAAGGCGTTGGCGCGCTGCTGTTCGATGAATTCCACGAACGTCACCTGTCGGCGGATCTGGGCCTGGCACTGGCGCTGGACGTGCAGGCACAGCTGCGCGAGGACCTGCGCATCGTGGTGATGTCGGCCACGTTGGATGGCGAGCGGCTGGCGCAGTTTCTGGATGCGCCGCGCCTGTCCAGCGAAGGCCGCAGCTACCCGGTGGAAGTGAGCCATTTCCCGGCGCGGCGCGATGAGGCTCTGGAAGCACAGACCCGGCGCGCGGTGGAGCAGGCGGTGGCCGAGCATCCCGGTGATGTATTGGTATTCCTGCCAGGACAGCGCGAGATTGCACGGGTGCAAGCCGCTTTAAGCCCCTCCCCCTCCGGGGGAGGGGTTGGGGAGAGGGTCGGGGGCGCTGCCCACATCGGCCAACTACAGCAGGCTTCGCCCGCACCCTCATCCGCCGCTGCGCGCCACCTTCTCCCGCAGGGAGAAGGCTATGAGGTGCTCCCCCTCCACGGCGAGCTGCCGATCGAGCAACAAACCCGCGTGCTGCAGCCCGATCCCGACGGCCGTCGCCGCGTGGTGCTGGCTACCAATGTCGCCGAATCCTCGGTCACCCTGCCCGGCGTGCGGGTGGTGATCGATGCCGGCCTGGCGCGCGAGCCGCGTTACGACCCCAACAGCGGTTTCTCGCGCCTGGATGCGGTGAACATCTCGCAGGCCTCGGCCGACCAGCGTGCCGGCCGTGCCGGACGTGTGGCATCGGGCTGGGCGTGGCGGCTGTGGCCGCAATCGCAGCGACTGGAACCACAACGCCGTCCTGAAATGGCGCAGGTGGAACTGGCCGGGCTGGCACTTGAGCTGGCCGCCTGGGGCAGCGACCAGCTGCGCTTCGTCGATCCGCCACCGGCAGGCGCTCTTTCCGCCGCGCGCGAACTGCTGCGTGGGCTCGGCGCCTTGAACGAAGACAACAGCATCACCGCGCTGGGCAAACGCATGCTGGCGATGGGCACGCATCCACGGATGGCGGCGATGCTGCTGTCCGCGCACAATCCGCGCGAACAAGCCCTGGCCGCCGACCTGGCCGCGCTGCTGGAAGCCCGCGATCCACTGCGCCAGGGCGGCGATGCGCTGGCCGCCCGCTGGCGTGCCTTGGCTGCATTCCGCAGTGGCCGCGCGCCGCAGGATGCCAACCGCGGCGGTCTGGCGGCGATCGACGCGGCCGCCAAACAGTGGCGCCGACGCCTGCGCTGCGAGGCGCTGCCCCCGGCCGATAGCGAAGCACACGCGCTAGGCGACCTGCTGGCCCATGCCTTCCCCGACCGTATCGCCACCCAGCACCCTACAGATCCGCAACGCTATCAATTGGCCAACGGCCGCAGCGCGCGCCAGTTCGACAACAGCGACCTGCGCGGCGAACCGTGGCTGGTGATCAGCGAGCTGCGCCACGATCCGCGTGATGCACTGATCCTGCGCGCGGCACCGGTGGACGAGCGGCGCCTGCGCCGCGACTTCCCCGAGCGTTTCAAGACCCAGGACGTGGTGCGCTGGAACAGCAGCAAACGTGCCCTGGAAGCACGCCGCGAAAGCAGCTTTGAGCGCATCGTGCTGGACAGCCGTTCTGCCGGCCAGGTGGATCCTGCACGGGCCGCACGTGCATTGACCGACGCCGTCCGTGAGCTGGGGCTGGACGCCCTGCCGTGGACCGAAAACCTGCAGCAGTTGCGCTGGCGGGTGATGGGGCTGCGGCAATGGATGCCGGAACTGGAACTGCCCGACCTCTCCGATGCCGCCTTGCTGGCCACGCTGGATGACTGGTTGCTGCCGGCCTTCAACGGCAAGACGCGGCTGGATGCGTTGGCCGAGGAAGAGCTGGGGGAAGCGCTGAAATCGGGTCTTGATTGGAGCAAGCGGCAGCTGGTAGACAAGCACGCACCGCTGCGCGTCAGCGTGCCCTCGGGCATGGAGCGGCGCATCGAGTACGCGCTCGACGATGACGGCATCAGCCCGCGTCCGCCGGTGCTGGCGGTGAAGCTGCAGGAACTGTTCGGCCTGGCCGATACGCCGCGTATCGCCGATGGCCGCGTGCCCTTGTTGCTGCACCTGCTGTCACCCGGCGGAAAGCCGCTGCAGGTAACCGGCGACCTGCGCAACTTCTGGCAGAACACGTATGCCGAAGTGCGGAAGGAAATGAAGGGGCGTTACCCCAGGCATCCATGGCCGGACGATCCGTGGAGCGCTACGGCGACGCACAGGGCGAAGCCGCGGGGGACCTGATTGGGGTTTGGCGGGGCTGCGGCACAGGCGGAAGCGAGAGAAAAAACGAGAGCAAAAGCACCCCTCCCCAACCCTCCCCTTGCCTACGGCAAAGGGAGGGGCGGTTCTTGGCAATCTGTCAGCGTGCAGCGCAGCCGCACTGGCCCCCTCCCTTGCGCGTAGCGCAGGGGAGGGTTGGGGAGGGGTCGCCGTTGGTTTTGATCCTGCCTTTGACTCCGATCTAACCTTTGACGGTGATCCTACCGCTCGATGCGAGCCTTGCCGGCCGTGCACCTCCGCGTTGCCGTTGCTTCAGCTTCAGCCACCCACAACCCGTATTTGCGCTTCCCGGCTAACATCCCCTACACGCCCCTCTGGTAAAACTTAGGGTCTGACCTGTAACCACAAGGAGTCCCCCACATGAGCAAGTTCAGCGATATCACCGGACCGGCACTGGAACGCGCCCTGGAACTGGTCAACAACGCCGGCGGCGGCATCAAGCACGGCGGCTCCAGCGCTGCGGAATGGCTGAAGACCGGCGCTGCGATTGGTGCGATGAAAAGTGGTGGCCGCGCCGTTACCCGCGTCGCCAAGCGCAACCCCACCGCTACCGTCGCCGTTGCCGCCGTTGGCCTGGGCCTGTTGGGTTATGCGCTGTACCGCCGCAACAAGCGTGACAACGAGGCCATCGAAGCCAAGTCGCGGCAGATCGCGCAGCGCCGTCGTCATGCGGCCAGCGTGACCGATGAAACCAGCGATATCGGCAGCGACGCCTGAGTCTGGTTTTTTGGGCGGGGTGCTTGAGGTAAGAGCTACCCCTCCCCAGCCCTCCCCTTGCCGCAGGCAAAGGGAGGGAGGAGGTCCTGCAGCTTGCTAGAGACCTAGTTCTGCCAATACGGCTGCGGTGGATTCGCCGATGTCGTCGAGCTGCGGATTGATACGCCCCGGCTCGTTGGCGAATTTGATTGGAATGCCCAGGTGGGTACCGCCCTGCGCATCGGTCCAGACCATCTCACGCGCACGCGTATGCGGATCGTTGAAGGCCTCGGTAAGCGTCTTGACCGGCGCCCAGCACACGTCGATGTCGTGCAGGAACAAGGTCCATTCCACCAGCGTGCGCCGCGAGAAGGTCTCCGCCAGGAATTCCTTTACCGGGTCCTGACCGGGCCCAGGCGGCAGATGGCACAGATGGATCAGATCGGCACGGCCCAATGCGTTGAGCAGGTTCTCGGCAAACTTGTGCTCAGCGCCGCCCAGTGCGATCCAGCGGTCATCGGAACAGCGGTACAGCTTGTACAGCGCATTGCCGCCCCAGCTGCGTTCTTCCTTGATCACCGGGTCGCGGCCAAGCGCGAACGGCGGGCCCAGCACATTCGGCAGCCAGGCCATCAGCGCGTCCTGCATCGACAGATCGATGTAATCGCCTTCGCCGCTGCGTTCGCGGCGGAACAAGGCCATCAGAATTCCGTTGAGCGCCATCAGCGAGCCGGCCATATCGGCCACCGGCATATGCGGCATGGCCGGCGTGCCATCCGGTGCACGGTTGAGGCTGACCACGCCGGTATCGGCCTGCATGGCCAGATCGTGCGCGGGGCGGTTGACCTTGGGGCCGGTCTGGCCGAAGGCACTGATCGCGCAGTACACCAGCCTGGGATTGATGGCCTTGCAGCTGGCGTAGTCGATGCCCAGGCGTTTGGCCACACCGGGGCGGAAGGCTTCCACCACCACGTCGGCCCATTCCACCAGCCTGGCGAATGCCGCCTTGCCTGCCTCACTCTTCAGATCGAGCACGATGCAGCGCTTGCCGCGATGGGTGTTGCGGAACCAGGTGCTGACCCCGGCCTGCTTCAGGCCGACCTCGCGCACCGGTTCGCCGCTGGGCGGCTCGATCTTGATCACCTCCGCGCCGTGATCGGCCATCACCATGGTCAGGTGCGGGCCGGGCAGGAACAGCGAAAGATCCAGTACGCGTACGCCTTCAAGCTTCATCATCAACTCCCGTGCCTCACGCGCCGAGCAGGCGCGCGCGGTCTGCATCGTTGTAACCGAGCTCGCGCAGCAGCGCGTCGGCATCGGCGTTCAGCGGCGGGCAGGCGCTGCCGCTCAGGCGCTGGCCATCGAGCTTGATCGGATTGCGCAGCAGCCGCTGCGTGCCTTGTGCATGTTCGACGTCCTGCAACATGTCGACATCGCGCACATAGGGATTGTCCAGCGCCTGGGCAATATCCAGCACCGGCGCGATCGGAATGCGGCCAGCGAACAGCTGCGTCCAGTGCGCGGTGGGCTGGGTGCCGAGGATAGCGTCGACCAGCACGGTCAGTTCATCGCGCACCTTGCGGCGCTCGGCGAAGTTGGCGAAGCGCGGCTCGGCGGCCCAGGCCGGATTGCCGATACCTTCGACAAAGGTCTGCCAGAACTTCTCCAGCATGCACATCACCATCACCCAGCCATCGGCGGTGCGGTAGACCTGGCACGGCACGGTGGACGGATGCGCGCTGCGCGACAAGCGCTCGGTGCGGTGGCCCTCGTTGAGATACCAGGTGGCCGGGTAGCTGAGCTGGTGCAGGGCCACATCGAAAAGACTGACATCGACATCGCGGCCCTGGCCGGTGCGCATGGCACCGATGATGGCGGCCAGCAGGCCCATCGACATGGTGGTACCGGTCATGAAATCGACCATCGACAGGCCGAAGCGCGCCGGCGGCGCGTCGGGTTCACCGGTCAGCGCCATGAAGCCGGCCTCGGCCTGCATCAGGTAGTCATAGCCCGGCCACGCCGCGCGCTCGTTGTCGCGGCCATAGGCGGACAGATGGGCGCAGACGATCTTCGGGTTGAGTTTGGACAGCGTGGCGTAATCCAGGCCGAGCTTGCCGGGCTGATCACCACGCAGGTTGTTGAGTACGGCATCGGCGCTGGCGACGAGCTTCTCGAAGACTTCGCGGCCTTCGGCGGCCTTCAGGTCCAGGCGCAGCGAGCGCTTGTTGAGGTTGAAGGTCTGGAAGAACAGGCTGTCGCCTTCGCCGAGGAAATACGGGCCGGTGGCGCGCGAGACATCGCCGCCCGGCGGGGATTCGATCTTGATGACCTCGGCGCCGAGATCGGCCAGGTGCATCGAACCATAGGGGCCGGCACCGTACTGTTCGACGGCAAGGATGCGTAGTCCCTGCAGGGGAAGGTCTTTCATGTGTGGCCTTTGGTTTGCAAAAAGCACCGCGGCTGGTTGAGGACCGCGGCGAAGAGATGCTGCTTCCCTTCTCCCTTCGGGAGAAGGTGCCCCGAAGGGGCGGATGAGGGTTGGATCTGCTGCTAGCGCCGGTGCTTTGGCTTTGGCTTTGGCTTTGGCTTTGGCTTTGGCTATTGCTTTGGCTTTGGCTATTGCTTTGGCTTTGGCTTTGGCTTTGGCTATTGCTTTGGCTTTGGCTTTGGCTATTGCTTTGGCTTTGGCTATTGCTTTGGCTTTGGCTTTGGCTTTGGCTATTGCTTTGGCTTTGGCTTTGGCTATTGCTTTGGCTGTTGCTTTTGGCTGTTGCTTTTGGCTTTGGCTTCTAGCTGTTGCTTTGCTTCGTCCCTTCTCCCGCGTGCGGGAGAAGGTGCCCAAAGGGCGGATGAGGGGAGCTTTTAAAGCTTTGGCTCCGCTTGCTAGAAGCTTCCCCTCACCCCAACCCCTCTCCCGCAAGCGGGAGAGGGGCTACTAGGGCTCTGGTCTGCTTGGGCTTTCAGATCTTGTTTCTTGCCACCAGCTGCTTGGCGATGATGATGCGCTGCATTTCGTTGGTGCCTTCGCCAATGCACATCAGCATCGCATCACGGTAGAAGCGCTCGATGTCGTATTCCACCGAGTAGCTGTAACCACCAAAGATGCGCATGCCTTCCTGCGCACAATACGCGCCGGTCTCGGTAGCGAAGTACTTGGCCATGCCCGCTTCCATGTCACAACGCTCGCCCTTGTCATAGGCATTGGCCGCGCTCTCGATCAGCAGCTTGGACGCCTCCACCTTGGCCGCCATCTCGCCCAGCTTCAGCTGGATGGCCTGGTGCTCGGCGATCGGCTTGCCGAAGGTCATGCGCTCCTGCGCATAACGCACCGACAAACGCAGCGCGCCTTCGGCGATACCGCAGCCGCGTGCGGCCACGTTGATGCGGCCAAGTTCCAGGCCACCCACAGCGTGCTGGAAACCCTGCCCTTCCACACCGCCGAGCAGGCAGTCGGCCGGCACCTTGTAGTCCTGGAACACCAGCTCGCAGGTATCAATGGCGCGGTAGCCGGACTTCTTCATCTTCTTGGCAACGATGAAGCCCTCGCCCTTCTCGGCGATGAACATGGTCATGCCCTTGTGGCGCGGCTGCGCCTCCGGGTCGGTCTTGACCAGCAGCAGCACCATGTCGCCGTACATGGAATTGGTGATCCAGGTCTTGGCGCCATTGATGACGTAATGGTCACCCTCGCGCTTGGCAACACTGCGGATCGCCTGCAGGTCGGTGCCGGCGTTGGGCTCGGTCAGGCCCAGCGCGCCACGCAGCTCACCGGTAGCCATGCGCGGCAGGTACTTGCGCTTCTGTTCTTCGGTGCCGCAACGCTCGATGGCCGCGGCCATGATCAGGTGCGAGTTGAAGATGCCGGTCGGCGCCATCCATACCGCCGACACCTTGATCACGATCTTGGCGTAGATGCGCGCCGGCAGGCCGAGGCCACCGTACTCGGGCGAGATGGTGGCACCGAACAGTCCCAGATCCTTCATCTCCTCGACGAGGTGATGCGGGTACTTGTCTTCGAGGTCGTATTCCTGGGCGATCGGTGCAACGGACTTCTCGACCCAATGATCGATCGAATCCAGCAACGCCTGCTCTTCGTCAGGGCCCCACAGCTGTTCCTGTTCCGTGCTCATCATCGTGTCCTCAGTAGTTGACCTTGTCTTCCACCGAGTGACCCTGCTTGGCGATCAGCATGGTCCGGCTGAAGCTGCAGATCAGCTTGCCGTCCTGGTTGAAACCCTCGGTCTGCACGGTGACGATGCCGGCGCCCGGGCGCGACTTGGACTCGCGCTTGTCCAGCACCTTGGACTCGGCCACCAGGGTGTCGCCGACAAACAGCGGGTGGGTCATCTTGATGTCGCTCCAACCCAGGTTGGCCACGGCCTTCTGGCTGACATCGGTGACGCTCATGCCGACCATCAGTGCCACGGTGAACGGCGAGCAGACGATGACCTTGCCGAATTCCGAGGCCTTGGCGTACTCCTTGTCGAAGTGCATCGGATGGGTGTTCATCGTCAGCAGGGTGAACCAGGTGTTGTCGGTCTCGGTGATGGAGCGGCCGGGGCGGTGCTCGTAGATGTCGCCGACATTGAACTCTTCGTAGTAGCGGCCAAAGGTTTCGCGGAAGCGGTTTTCGGAGATCTGCTTGACGTTCTGAACCATGACAATGTCCTTTTGGTACGGGTTGGGCTGGCGCTGGGCGCAGCTTGGTCAAAGAGGGGCGTGAATCAGGTGTTCAATGGAGCGGTGAGGTCAGCCGGCGCGCACGCCAAGCGCACCCAGTGCGATGGCGCGTTCGGCGGCGATTTCGATGGGGCGGTCCACCAGCTTGCCGTCGAGCTGGATGGCTTCGCCGCCGCTGGCGGCAAGTGCCGCGACCACGCGTTGGGCACGGTCGTACTCGGCGGCGGTGGGCAGGTAACGGGCCTGGATGGAATCGACCTGGGCCGGATGGATTGCAGCTTTGGCGGTGAAACCAAGATCGATGACGCGGTCGGTTTCGCTGACCAGACCAGCGTCGTCCTTGATGTCCAGGTAGGGCACGTCCATGCAGGCGACGCCGGCTTCGGCGGCAATCGTTGCCAGCTGCACGCGCGGATGGAAGAAGCTCTCCCAGCTGGCGCGGCCACGCAACGCAACGATGTAGTCGAAGCCACCAAACATAAGCGCCTGCAGGCGCGGAATGGCGATGGCCAGCGCGCGCGCATCCAGCAAGCCCTTCGGCGTTTCGATCTGCGCGATGAAGGCGGTGTCGATTGCTGCCAGCGCGGCATCGGCCTGCTGCAGTTCGGCCACGGTTTCGACCTTGGGCAGCATGACGAAGGCCGGCTTCAGGCCCGAAGCGGCGAGCGCCTTCAGATCTGCCTGGCCCAGTTCGGTGGACAGCGGGTTGATGCGCAGGCCGATCTCGCTGCGGCTCTGCGGCAGTTCGGCGAGGAAGGCAAACAGCGAGGCACGCGCGCTTTCCTTGTCGCCCGGGGCAACCGCGTCTTCCAGGTCAATGCAGACCTGGTCGGCACCGGTGGCCACGGCCTTGGAATAACGCTCCGGGCGCGAGCCCGGCACGAACAGCAGGCAGCGGCGCGGGTTGTTCATCGATGCGCTCACGCCGCACCGACCTGGGAAGCGAAGTGTTCAGCGATCTGGCGGCGCGTTGCGTACCAGGTGCCCGGCTTCTGCGCCACGTACTGCAGGAACTTCTCGAACGCGCCGATGCGACCCGGGCGGCCGATGATGCGCAGGTGCAGGCCCAGCGACATCACCTTTGGGCTGTGCTCGCCTTCGGCGTACAAGGTGTCGAAGCTGTCGATGGCGTAGTCCAGCCAGTCCTTGGGCAGGTAGGACGGGGCCACCCACATCTTCATGTCGTTGGTGTCCAGCTGGTACGGCACCACGATCATTGGTTTGTCGCTGCCGTCGACATCGCCCCAGAACGGCGCATCGGCCGAGTAGTCGTCCATGTGGTACAGGAAACCTTCTTCCTGCAGCAGGCGACGGGTTGAAGCGGTGTGCAGGTAACGCGACAGCCAGCCCGCCGGGCGCACGCCGGTGGTCTTTTCGATGCTGTCGGCGGCATCGCGGATGAACTGCCGTTCCTGCTCTTCGTTGAAGCGGAACTGGTGGATCCAGCGGTGGCCGTGCGAGCAGACCTCATGGCGGCTGCCACGCAGGTAATCGGCGATTTCCGGCGCTCGCTCGAGCGATACCGCAGCGGCGGTATAGGTGCTGGTGACGTTGTATTTGTCCAGCAGCGCGGAAACGCGCGCATGGCCTTCGTTGACGCCGTAACGGTAATTGGATTCGTTGCCGTAGTTGCGCACCGGCTTGGACAGGGTCACATGCAGCTCGTCGACCGGCTCGGTGATCTTGTCACCCTGGCCGACGTTGTACTCGGACAGCTCTTCGACATTGACGACCACCGACAAGGCCAGGCGTGCGTTGTTGGGCCACTGGTAGACGGGTTTGGACATGGCAATCTCGTTA
Organism: Stenotrophomonas sp. STEN240; assembly: GCF_056756175.1. NCBI lineage: Bacteria > Pseudomonadati > Pseudomonadota > Gammaproteobacteria > Lysobacterales > Lysobacteraceae > Stenotrophomonas > Stenotrophomonas sp. STEN240. Next base: position 19,477 of record NZ_JBRRBO010000039.1, read on the forward strand.
CGTTTATGGGGTGCGTGGTGGGGACTGCGGTGCTGCTTTGTTCTCATGCCGTGCGTCGCGCGGGCGGGAACGACGCGCTAGAAGTGACGCGGCAATGCTTCAGTGGTTTTCCTCGCCACCAGAGACATTGATCGCCTCACCGGTGATGTAGACCGCGTCGTCCGAGCACAGAAACGCCGTAGCCGCCGCCGTATCCGAAGGCAAACCGGCACGCCCGGCCGGAATGCGCGCACGCATGTCCGCCAGGTATTGCTCCACGCTCTTGCCCTGCTTCTCGGCGAAATATTCGTTCTGCCACGCGCCCAAACCGGTAGTGACATGGTTCGGGCACACCGCATTGACGTTGATGCCATGCGTAGCCAGTTCCAGCGCCGCAACCCGGGTCAGGCCGACCAGGCCGTGCTTGGACGAGCAATACGCCGCTGCATGCGGGAATGCCGACTTGGCGGCCTGCGAAGCGATGTTGACGATGCGCCCGCCGCCTTGGGCAATCATCTGCCGGCCGGCGTGCTTGATGGTCAGGAAGGCGCCGCGCAGGTTCACGCCCAGCACCGCGTCCCATTCCTTGGCATCGATGTCGACCAGCGACTTCATCAGGTAACCGATGCCGGCGTTGTTGACCAGGATGTCGAGGCGGCCGAAGCGTTCCACCGTGGCCTTGACCACCGCTTCCACCTGCGCTTCTTCCAGCACGTCCAGCGCCATGGCCACGCACTCGCCACCGGTGCTGGCGGCCAGCTCGGCGGCCACCTGGGCCAACTCCTCGTCGGTACCGACGGCAGTGACCGGCATCTCCGCGCCACGCACCTGGCCGATGTCGGTCAGCACCACCTTGCAGCCTTCCTGCAGCAGGCGGCGGGCAATGCCCTCGCCCAGCCCGGCGCGGCGACCGGCGCCGGTGATGAGTGCGACCTTGCCCTGCAATTCGGGGAAACGAGCCATGACCAATGTTCCTTGTGCGCTTACAGCGCGCTGGTGAGGATGAACAACGGATTGTCAGCGTATTGCTGGAACTGCGCCGCACCGGCTTGAACCGCCGCATCGGCCATGTCGGCACCAAACGCCGCCATGTCCGGGATACGTATCAGCTCGATGTACGCGTACGGCGAGCTGCCCTCACCAATCAACAGACCGCTGGCCTTGAGTACCTCGAACTTCTCCACCGACGGCAGCGCATTGACCACCGGCAGGTCGCTGGCACGGGCCCAGGCCTCGTATTCCTCGGCGCTGACGCCGGGCTTGAGGTTGAACAGGACGATGACGGTTTGCATGGCTTCCTCCCAGGTAAAAGACTGTGGCACACTTTGTCCGGACAAAGTGTAGGCATGCCATCCGTCCCGGGTCAACGCCAGGGACGAACCCCCACCGGCATATCTACCTGCCGTAACCCACTCTTGAGGTGCTTGATGAAGATGAAGCGTTATTTCCCGTGGTTGATGGCACTGGTGGGGATGTTGGTGCTGCTGGTCTCCAACGGCTTGACCGTGACCGGCCTGACCGCCTTTGACGAATCCCTGCTCAAGGACTTCGGCTGGACCCGCAGCGAGCTCAAACTGCGCGACCTGATCACCCTGGTGCTGGCCGGCTGGATGGCACCGTTCCTGGGCGCGCTGATCGACAAGGTCGGCCCGCGCAAGCTGATCCTGGGCGGCATCGCCCTGCTGGCCGCGCTGTATGCGGCCTATGCGCATATCCATTCGCTGGCCCACCTGTACTGGATCCACGTCGGCTTTGCCGCGGTGCTGGTCGCCGCCGGCCTGAATGTGGCGGTGATCTTCGTCTCGCAATGGTTTGCCACCCATCGCGGCACCGCCATTGGTATTGCCCTGGTCGGCACCAGCCTGGGCGGCATGGTGTTCCCGAAGCTCGGCGTACATCTGATGCAGACCATGGACTGGCGCGCCGCGCTGCTGTGGGAGACCGCCGTTCCGCTGGTCTTCCTGGTGATTGCCTTCCTGCTGGTGCGCAGCCCGCGCCCGGGCGGCATCCAGCCGTGGGGCGCCGACACGCTGGCCGCCAAGGCGGCAGCAGGCAAGCCGGCTGCCGCCTCGCTGCCGGACCTGAGCTACCAGCAGGCCATGCGCACGCGCACCTTCTGGGTGCTGGCGTTCGTGGCGATGACCACCTTCTTCTCGATCATGGCGGTGGCCTCCAACCTGTTCCTGCACATGCGCGACCTCGGCTTTGAACCGGCCACCGCCGGCAACGGCCTGGGCCTGATGTTCGGCCTGGCGATGGTGGGCAAGTTCGTATTCGGTTTCCTTGCCGACGTGCTGCCGCCCAAACGCGTGTTCCTGGTCAACCTGGCCATCATGGCGGTGGGTGCGGTGATCCTGGCAACCCTGCGCGCCGACCTGATCTGGTATTCGCTGGCCCTGTTCGGGCTGGGCTGGGGCGGCCTGTACACGATGATCCAGCTGCTGGCGGTCAATGCCTTCGGCCTGAGCTCGGCCGGCAAGATCCTCGGCACCATCACCCTGCTCGATGCAACCACCGCCGGCCTGGGCATCTGGGTGACGGCCAAGATCTTCGACATCACCAAGAGCTACCACATCGCCTTCAGCCTGATCTGCGTGCTGATCGGGCTGGCCCTGCTGGCCGCAACGCTGGTGCGCGACGAACGTTCGCGCGCCACCCAGGCCTGACCCCAACCACTGCTGCAACGGAGAGACCCCATGCCCGTGATGGAAACGTCCAACCTCACTGCCCGCCAGTACTGGGAGCAGGTCAAGGCCAACCCGAACCGCGCCAAATTCGGTTTCGGCGCACGCCCGGCCATCGTCAACATCGATGTGCAGCGCGCCTATACCGACCTGGCCGCGTTCAAGACCGCGTACGAAACCGACCCGCGCCAGATCGAGCACATCAATGCGCTGTCGGCGCAGGTGCGCGCGCTCGGCCTGCCGGTTGTGTGGACGTATGTGGCCTATCTGGAATCGGGCGAAGACGCCGGCACCTGGGGCACCCGCACCAATACGCCCGACTCGCTGCAGAACATCAAGCATGGCTCCGAGCGCGCCCAGTTCGATCCGCGCGCCGACGTGCAGCCGGGCGACATCGTCATGCACAAGCGCATGGCCAGCCCGTTCTTCGAAACCAACCTGTGGTCGCTGCTGACTTTCCACAAAATCGACACGCTGATCATCACCGGCGGTTCCACCTCCGGCTGCATCCGCGCCTGCGTGATCGACAGCCTGTCGCGCGGCTACCGCAGCATCGTTCCTGAGGAATGCGTGGCCGACAAACACGAGATCCCGCACTTCGCCAACCTCAGCGACATCATGCTCAAGTACGGCGACGTGGAATCGGTTGAGCACGTGGCCGCCCAGCTGCAGGCATTGCGCGCATGAACGGCGCGCCGAAGTCCGACCCGGGCCTGTTCGATTACTGGCCCTACGACGGCCGGCCGAAGATCCAGTGGCCGGGCGGTGCCCGCGTGGCGTTGTGGATCGCGCCCAACATCGAGTTCTACGAGTACGCGCCGCCGGCCAACCCGCAGCGCAAGCCGTGGCCGCGCCCGTTGCCTGATATCCAGGGCTACGGCACCCGCGACTACGGCAACCGCGTCGGCCACCAGCGGATGATGCGGGTGATGGACCAGTACGGCCTGCGTGGCTCGGTGTCGCTGTCCACGGCCATGCTCAAGCACCATCCGGAAGTGATCCAGATGGCCGCCGAGCGCGACTGGGAATTCTTCAGCCACGGCATCTACAACACCCGCTACACCTACGGCATGGACGAGGCGCAGGAGCGGGAGATGATCGAACACTCGATGGAGCTGATTGCCGAGCACACCGGCCAGCACTGCGATGGCTACCTGGCGCCGGCGCTGTCACATTCCGACGCCACCATCGACCTGTTTGCCGAAGCCGGCGGCCTGTATACCTGCGACCTGTTCCATGACGACCAGCCGACGCCGGTGAAGACCCGCTCGGGCAAGCGCTTCGTGTCGGTGCCGTACTCGCTGGAGCTCAACGACACCATCGTTTACGTCACCAACAAGATCGAACCGCGCCGCTACGGGCAGATGATCAAGGACGCCTTCGACCGCCTGTACGCCGAAGGCGAGAACTCCGGCACGGTGATGTGCGTGCCGCTGCATGCCTACCAGGTGAGCCACCCGCACCGGCTGGCGGCGTTCCACGACGCGATGGACTACATCTGCAGCCACGACAAGGTGTGGAAGGCCACCGGCCGCGAGATCGCCCAGCACTACCTGGACAACCACTACGACGACGCGCTGGCCTCGATGGCGGCGATCAGCGCGGAGGACGCGGCATGAGCCTGGATCGCAGCTTCCTGGAATACCCGCATCTGCACTACGGCATGGACCACGACCGCTACAGCTGGTCGATGTTGGCGCAGCGCCCGCCCGTGCGCTGGCCGGACGACAAGCCGCTGGCGGTGTGGATCAACCTGAGCCTGGAGCACTTCCCGCTCAACCCCAAGGGTGAGGGCTTCAAGCCGCACGGCTCGATGGTCATGCCCTACCCGGACCTGCGCCATTACACCCTGCGCGATTACGGCAACCGGGTCGGCGTGTTCCGCGTACTGGACGCGCTGGAAAAGTACGGTCTGCGTGCCAGCACCGCGGTCAACGGCGAGCTGGCCGAACGCTACCCGGCCCTGCTGCGCCGGCTCAAGGCGCGCAGCGCCGAGCTGGTGGCGCATGGCTGGAACATGGACAGCGTGCACTACGGCGGGCTGGACCCGGCGCGCGAAGCTGAATACATCCAGCGCAGTTTGGCCGCGCTGGCCCCGTATTCGGACACCCCCATCCAGGGCTGGTTGTCGCCGGCCCGCTCACAGTCGCAGAACACCCCGGAACTGCTGCAACAGGCTGGCCTGCAATGGTTTGGCGACTGGATCAACGATGAGCTGCCGTACCCGTTCCAGACCGCCAACGGGCCGCTCACCGCCCTGCCGTTGTCACTGGAATTGGAAGATCGCTTCATCGTCGGCGAAAATCTGCATGCCGAGGCCGAGTATGCGGACCAGATGGTCGATGCCTGCGATTTCCTGCTTGAGGAGGCGCAGCGCACCGGACAGGGTCGCCTGCTCGCGCTCAACATCCATCCGTGGGTGATGGGGCAGCCGCACCGCATCAAGCACCTGGAACGCGTGTTCGCCCACCTGGCCGACCGCGCAGGGCTGATCTGGAACGCTGCGCCTTCGCAGATCATCGCCGCCTCACGTTGAGGCGGCGGTTCCAGGCAACCGTCGTCGCCACAAACGCGCCGGCCTTTACCCAAGAGCCCTTGCATGAACACTGAAGCCAACACCGCCCTGCCGCCGCGCGAAGCGATGGAATTTGACGTCGTCATCGTCGGCGCCGGCCCTGCCGGCCTGGCCACCGCCATCCGCCTGCGCCAGCTGGCCGTGGAGAAGGGCCAGGAGCTGTCGGTGTGCGTATTGGAAAAAGGCTCCGAGCCGGGCGCGCACATCCTGTCCGGCGCGATCATGGACCCGCGCGCGCTCAATGAGCTGTTCCCGGATTGGAAGGAACGCGGTGCGCCGCTGAAGCAGGCCGTCACCCGCGACGAGTTCCTGTTCCTGGACGAAACCAAGGCCAAGGCCACCCCGCACGCGCTGCTGCCGGAGTGCTTCCACAACGACGGCAACTACATCGTCAGCCTGGGCGAAGTGAGCCGTTGGCTGGCGCAGCAGGCCGAGGCGATGGAAGTGTCGATCTTCCCGGGCTTTGCCGCCGCCGAAGTGCTGTACGACGAGAACGGCGCGGTGATGGGCGTGGCCACCGGCGACATGGGCATCCACAAGGACGGCACGCCGGGCCCGAACTACGAGCGCGGCATGGAACTGCATGCCAAGTACACGATCTTCGCCGAAGGCTCGCGTGGCCACCTCGGCCGCCAGCTGATCAGCAAGTTCAAGCTCGACGCCGGCAAGGACCCGCAGTCCTACGGCATCGGCATCAAGGAGCTGTGGCAGATCGACCCGGCCAAGCACGAGCCGGGCCTGGTGGTGCACGCCGCTGGCTGGCCGCTGGACAACGACACCTACGGCGGCGCCTTCCTGTACCACGCCGACGGCGGCAAGGTGTCGATCGGCTATGTGGTCGGCCTGGACTACAAGAACCCGTGGCTGAGCCCGTTCGAGGAGTTCCAGCGCTTCAAGACCCACCCGGCCATCCGCAAGCACCTGGAAGGCGGCAAGCGCATTGCTTATGGCGCACGTGCGATCACCGCCGGCGGCATCCTGTCGCTGCCCAAGACGGTGTTCCCCGGCGGCGCGCTGGTCGGCTGCGAAGCCGGCTACCTCAACGTCAGCCGCATCAAGGGCAGCCACGCCGCGATCAAGACCGGCATGCTGGCCGCCGAGGCCGCGTTCGATGCGCTGGCCGCCGGCCGCTCGCGCGATGAGCTGAGCGCCTATCCGGAAGCCTTCGAGAACAGCTGGCTCAAGACCGAGCTGCTGCAGTCCAAGAACTTCAAGCAGTGGTTCAAGAAGGGCCGCACCCTGGCCACGTTGATGACCGGCATCGAGCAGTGGCTGCTGCCCAAGCTGGGCATCCGCAATGCACCGTGGACCATCCACCGGACCAAGGCCGACCACGAGTGCCTGGAGCCGGCTGCCAGCCAGCCCAAGATCGTCTATCCCAAGCCGGACAACGTGCTGACGTTCGATCGCTTGAGCTCGGTGTTCCTGTCCTCGACCAACCACGAGGAAGACCAGCCCAGCCATCTGACGCTGAAGGACGCCAGCATTCCGGTGAAGGTCAACCTGGCCACCTATGCCGGCCCGGAAGCGCGTTACTGCCCGGCCGGCGTATACGAATTCGTCGGTGAAGGCAGCGACACCCGCCTGCAGATCAACGCGCAGAACTGCGTGCACTGCAAGACCTGCGACATCAAGGACCCGACCCAGAACATCGTGTGGGTAACCCCACAGGGCGGCGGCGGTCCGAACTACCCGGCGATGTAAGCATCGCCAACCAACCACAGGAGTTTCGATGAGCATTGTCAGTCCAGGTGCCCGCTTCCGCGCGGCGCTGAAGGAAGAGAGCCCGCTGCAGATCCCGGGCGCCATCAACGCCAACCACGCGTTGCTGGCCAAGCGGGCGGGTTTCCGTGCGGTCTACCTGTCCGGTGGCGGCGTCGCCGCCGGCTCGCTGGGCCTGCCGGACCTGGGCATCAACACCATGGACGACGTGCTCACCGACATCCGCCGCATCACCGACGTCTGCGACCTGCCGCTGCTGTCGGACATCGACACCGGTTTCGGCCCGAGCGCGTTCAACATCGCGCGCACGGTGAAGTCGCTGATCAAGGCCGGTGCGGCGGCCTGCCATATCGAAGACCAGGTTGGCGCCAAGCGTTGCGGCCATCGCCCGAACAAGGAAATCGTGTCGCTGGGCGAGATGGTGGACCGGGTAAAGGCCGCGGCCGATGCCAAGACCGACCCGGATTTCTTCCTGATCGCACGTACCGACGCCATCCAGATGGAAGGTGTGGATGCGGCGATCGAGCGCTCGCTGGCCTGCGTGGAAGCCGGCGCTGACGGCATCTTCGCCGAAGCTTCGTATGACCTTGAAACCTACAAGCGTTTTGTCGACGCGGTGAAGGTGCCGGTGCTGGCCAACCTGACCGAGTTCGGGCAGACGCCATTGTTCTCCACCGAGGAGCTGGGTTCGGTGGGCGTGGCGATGTGCATCTACCCGCTGTCAGCGTTCCGCGCGATGAACAAGGCGGCGGAGAACGTGTACACCGCGATCCGGCGAGATGGCCACCAGCGCAATGTGGTGGAGACCATGCAGACCCGTGAGGAGCTGTATGAGCGGATCGGCTATCACACGTTTGAGCAGAGTCTGGATAAGACGCTTGCTGCGAAGAAGTGAGGGTGTTGGGCTGGGTGCGTTGAGGCTTTAAAGCTTTAAAGCTTGAAAGTCCTGAAGGACAGAGGCTTAAAAGCTGCCCTCACCCCTACCCCTCTCCCGTAAACGGGAGAGGGGATTACTTCGGCTCGGATTTGCATGGGCTGGCATTACTGACTTCGGCGTACTCCGCTAGCTTTTCCCGGAGCCGAAGACCCACACCTTCATCAAAGTATTGAAGCATTCCGGCCCCTGAACGCGACAAGCTCAACCCGCAACAGGTGAGAGGCTTTTGCTTCTGGCTTTTGCTTCTGGCTTTTGCTTCTGGCTTTTGCTTCTGGCTTTTGCTTCTGGCTTTTGCTTCTGGCTTTTGCTTCTGGCTTTTATCGGCAGACCCGAAAATGCATGAAGCCTCCCTTCTCCCGCTTGCGGGAGAAGGTGCCCGAAGGGCGGATGAGGGGGCTTCTGCTTCCGGCTTCTGCTTCCGGCTTCTGCTTCCGGCTTCTGCTTCCGGCTTCTGCTTCCGGCTTCTGCTTCCGGCTTCTGCTTCTGGCTTCTGCTTCTGGCTTTTTTCGACAGACCCGAAAATGCATGAAGTCTCCCTTCTCCCGCTTGCGGGAGAAGGTGCCCGAAGGGCGGATGAGGGGGCTTCTGCTTCTGCCTTTGCTTTCCCCTCCCAACACCCGCCATCATTGCCAGCGCCGTACAACCACGGCCGCCAACGCAATGAGTCAGCAATGTCCCGTCCGCTCTTGATCGCCCTTGTCTGCCTGGCACTCACCGCCTGCGGCCAGCGCGACGCCTTCAACCACAGCGCCAGCGCCGACCCGCACCAGCGCGAACTGCAACGCGCCTTCGCCATCTGCGCCGGCTGCCACGACACCCGCGCCGAGCTCGGCCATCGCGTCGGCCCCAATCTGCACGGCGTGATCGGCCGCAAGGCCGGCACCGCGCCGGGCTACAACTACTCTGCAGCGATGAAAGCCAGCGGCATCGTCTGGGATGCGCAGACATTGGATGCCTTCATCAAATCACCGGCCAAGCAGGTGCCCGGCAGCAAGATGGTCAATGCCACCGCCGACCCGGCACGCCGCCAGGCGGTGATCGAATACCTGTCCTCGCTACCCGACTAAGCCGGGCATCAATCCAGCGTCTGCACGCCACCGCCATTGACGAACAAAGTCTGGCCGCTGACCCAGTTGGATATCGGCGCGGCAAAGTACAGCACCGCACCGGCGATGTCGTCCGCTTCACCCAGGCGTTTGATCGGCGTATGCGACAGCATCCGCTGCTCGATTTCCGGCGTGAGCACGGTCGCCAGCGCATCGGTACGCACCGCACCCGGCCCTACCGCATTGACCCGGATGCCGGCCGGGCCATAGTCATGCGCCAGGTTCGCGGTCATGTGGTTGATCGCCGCCTTGGACGCGGCATACGCGCTGATTGCTGGGCTTTTGTTGATCGAACTCATCGACGACATGTTGATGATCGAACCGTAGCCACCCTTCTCCATGTGCGGCGCGCACAGCTGCGACAAGCGCCAGGCGCTGAACACATTGATCTGGAAGGGCCGCTCGAACTGCTCCAGGTTGATCTTGTACGGACTCTCACGGCCGGCACCACCGCCACCGGCATTGTTCACCAGGATGTGGATGCCACCCAGTTCATTGGCGGTGCGCTCGACCGTGCGCACCAGGTCTTCATCCTTGAGCACATTGCATTCCAGCGCCAGCGCCTTGCCGCCGGCGGCGACGATCTCCGCCGCCACTTTCTCGGCCGCCGCCAGCTTCAGGTCGGCGATGGCCACGGCCGCACCATAGGCGGCCAACATCAGTGAACTTGCGCGGCCTATGCCATTGCCGCCACCGGTGACGATGGCGACTTTTCCACTCAGGTCGAAATGCGCTTGCGGGATCATGGCTGTGTGCTCCGTTCCTGGCGATTCATTCGTCCCGCCACGATACACACAAGCCCGTACAGCAAGGTTAGCGCCCTGTGTTTTTGGTGCCGCGGACGCTGCCTTCAGGCGGCGCCGACGGTCACGTCACTCGCCGATGTTCCTGGCAAGAAAACCTTCCAACGCACGATAGAACGCTGCACTGTTGTCGTCGTTGTAGAACCCATGGCCTTCGCCGGCAACGGCCATCCACTGCGGCGGCCGGCCGGCGGCGACCAGTGCGGCACGCATCGCATTGGCCTGGGCGATCGGCGTACGCTCGTCGCGTTCGCCATGGGCAAGGAATACCGGTATCTGGATGCTCGCGGCCAAGGCCGCAGGCGAGTTGGCGACAAGCTCTGCATCACTGTTGCCGATTGCCCGCCGCAGGTAATTGCGGCCGTAGGCGTAGTCGGCGATATCACCCTTGTTGTACATCATCTTCAGATCGTAAACGCCAGCCAAGCCTACCGCGCAACGGAACCGCGTTGGCTGCCGCGCGGCCAGCATCATTGCCGAGTACGCGCCAAAGCTGGCGCCATAACTGCAGACACGGTTCGTATCCGCCAGGCCAAGTGCCACCGCTTGATCCAGCCCATCAATGATGTCCTGCTGGATGCGCGTTCCCCACTGCAGGTAACCGGAACGCTCAAAGGCATCGCCACGGCCGCCGCTGCCACGGTAGTTGACCTGCACCACCAGGTAGCCGCGATTGGCCAGGAATTGTGCATCGGTATCGTAGAACCAACCGTCGCGCACCCCATGCGGGCCGCCATGCGGCAATACCACGGTTGGCAAGGCGCGGCCTTCGCTGTTGCGTGGCACCGTCAGTATCGCTTCCAGCTCCATGCCGTCGCTGGCCTTGAAGCGCAGCGGGCGCCGCTCAGCCATCAACGCCGCATCTATTCCCTCATTGGCGATCAGCACCTTTTCCAGCTTGTTGCTGGAGCGGCGGAAGATCGACCAACTGCCGGGGTCGCGGTCACTGCCCAGGTGCACCAGCAGGGTCTGCCCGTCGCGGCTGCTGTCGACGAAACTCACTTGCTGTTCCGGCAGCAATCCGGCCAATGCCTGGTGCAGCTGCGCATCAGGCCGGCCAGGATCAAAGTAGCTCAGCACAGGGCGCCCAGCCAGCGGTGCGGCGGCGAACGGAATCGCCGGTGCATGCGTCCATTGCAGGCGGCCGACACTGCTGAACGCATCGCTGGCCAGCACGTCCGGATCTGCACCGGTCAGATCAGTGGAGACAAGCTGGGCCGGCCCATCATTACGCGCAAGCTGCCCGTACACACGCTGGTTGTCGGCCGAGAACGCCAGCGGCGTCCACTTGTACGGCAACTTCATCGGCTGCCATTGGCGGCCGTCCACCGACGCATACAGCAGGTAGTTGTCCTGCTTGTCCGCGCCCCAGGCATAGCGCGCCACGCCGGCACGGTCGATGACGAACTCCAGGTCGGGCACGTTGATGCTGGCGATCAGCTTGAAGGTGGGCCGCTGTGTATCCACCAGGTACAGCATCGATGAGGTGGGATTGCGCTGCAGTTGGCGCATATAGAAGCGGCCATCGTTGCTGTCGGCAATGCCGTCGATAAAGCCGAAACCACGATCCAGGCCGGCAGCGGCGTTCTGCTGTTCATAGCCGTAGATATAACGCTGGTTCTGTCCGTCGAAATCGCTGGCGAGGATCTCGCCCAACGGTATTGGCTTTTCCAGCGAACCCAGTTTGCGGCCCTTGGCCACCACCAGGCGTTTATCGCTCACCCAGCCAAGCTGGAACGGACTCTGGTACCGCGGCAGCCGCAGCACCGCGGTGCGCTGCATGTCGCTCAGCCGCAGTATCTGCACCGCATGGTTGCCCTCACCGAAATCGGTCGCCACCGCCAGGTATTCGCCGCCGGGCGACAGCGTTGGCATCGTGAACGGGCTGGCCTTGGCGAAGGCCTCCACCGGCACCTGCTGTGCGGCTGCCGGCCAGGCCAGACTTGCCAACATCAGCACGGAACAGAACAGCCACTTCCCCGCATTCCCCATGACGCGCTCCCCAACGGTCAGAATTCTGAATCGGAGCCTATGTCATTTCCCGGCCGGCTAGAAGATCCAAACAGTTGCGTCTCCGCTCGCCGACAACTGAGCCCAATGCGCGTCATGTGACCTTGCAGCTTTTCTTCCCGCGCCCATTCTGATATTTGTTTGTCCGGACAAATTGAAGGCACCCGCCATGCGGGCGAAGGACGGGACGTGGCTGCACTGCAGTATCCAATCCTGGTGTTCATGCACCTGCTGCTGTTCGTGCTGTGGCTGGGCGCCGATGTCGGCGTGTTCCTGCTCGGCCAGCACTTCCGTCGTCGCCACGCCTATTCGCTCGAGCAGCGCATCGCACTGCTGAAGCTGCTGGTGGAAGTGGACATGGTGCCGCGCAGTGCATGGGCACTGATGGTGCCAGTCAGCCTGAGCGTGGTGCATGTTGGCGGCTACTGGACGCTGCCGGGCTGGGCGCTGCTGCTGGCCTGGCTGATCGGTGGCTTCTGGTTGTGGCTGGTGTGGGATGCGCATCGCCACGACCAGACCCCGCGTGCGGCACGCGCGCGCCGCATCGAATCGGTACTGCGCTGGCTGCTGGCGCTGTTCTACCTGTGGCTGGGCCTGGCCTCGCTGCTGCAGGGCGCGCCGCTGGCGCCCACCTGGTTGGCCAGCAAGGCGCTGATGTTCGGCGTGATATTCGCTGCCGCCATCATGATCGACGTCAGCTTCAAGCCGGTCGGCGCGCAGCTCGGCGCCCTGCTCAAGCAAGGCAGCAGCGATGCCACCGAACTGCCGCTGCTGCGCACCATGAACCGCACCCGGATCTGGGTGTGGCTGGTCTACCTGATGTTGCTGGCCACCGCCTTCCTCGGCGTGGTCAAGCCTTTCTGACCCCCAACAGGATTTGTCATGCGCTCTTTGTTGATAGTCGTCGCCGCCCTGCTTGCGGTGGGTTGCAGCAAGCCGGCCGAACCGCCCTCGATGGCTGCCACGCCGCCCACCGCTGCAGGCGACGCGGTTGTGTCGGCCGCGCCCGCCGTTGTTGCGGTAGAAGCCACGCCAGCGGCCCCGGCAATCAGCGGTGAACAGGCCTTCGCCATGTGTGCGGCCTGCCACAGCCGCGATGCCGGTGCGCATCAGGGCATGGGGCCCAACCTGCACAACCTGATCGGTCGCAAGGCCGGCAGCAACCCCGGTTTCGACTATTCGCCGGCGTTGAAGGCCAGCGACATCACCTGGGATGCCAAGCAACTTGACGCCTATCTGAGCGCGCCAACGAAGCGGGTACCCGGCACCCGCATGGCCATCGCGGTGCCGGACCCGGCACGTCGACAGGCACTGATCGAGTACCTCTCGGCCCCCTGATTCTCTCTCCGTGGCAGTGCGGCTGCGGACACCGCTGCCGTTGCTGCCCTGCGCAGCAACGAGGAGTGGCATGAAACTTCAGTTCGAACGCTTCACCGTGTTCTGCCGTGATCTGGATGCATCGCTCGGGTTCTATCGCGATGCACTGGGCCTGGTGGTTGTCGAGGAAAAGACCCTGGAAGGCGCGATGGCAGGCGGCCTGCTGCAACTGCCCGCCTGCCGCATGCGCATCGCCCTGCTGGCGGCCGACGCGGATGCACCGGTCATCGTCGGTCTGTTCGAAATCAGCCAGACACCGCTTGCGGCGCTCAGCCCGCCACTGGGCAAACCAGCGCATGGGCAGAGCGCGCTGGTGCTGTCCACCGATCACTTCGACGCCCTGCACGCCGCGCTCAGCGCCGCCGGCCATCGCTTCCTGACGCCGCCGCTGGCCTACCCCAAGCGCGTGGCCAGCGCGCGGTCGCCGGCCGGCCTGTACCGCGAAATGATCGTCTACGACCCGGACAACGTGCCGGTGAGCATCCTGCAGATCGACCCGCTTCCCGAGGAGACCATGGCATGACCGGCATCGCCCGTTCCATCAGCGGCACCATCCAGTACACCAGCAACCAGAGCCACCGCCAGGGCGCCGAACGCGGCCGCGAGAACTTCCAGCTTGATGTGCACCGCGATGGTTCGCGGGTGCTGGCCGCACATTGCGAGATCGACGATGCACCGCCGGTGGTACGCGACGTCAACCTGCGCGTGGATGCGGACAACCTGCCGCGTGAGTGCTTCGTGCGCATTGCCGTCGGCGGCCAGTTCCGTGGCTCGGGCTGGTTCACCTTCGGCCCGACCGAGGCGCAGTGCGAATCCAACACCACGGTCGAAGGCCGGGTTTCGCAGCGCTTTCCATTGCAGTCACCGCTTCTGGCCTTCGGCAACCACGCCATCATCAACGATGCCTATGCGATGTCCTTGTATGACCTGTCGCAGGGGCCGGGCAAGCAGAGCTTCTTCATGCTGCTGTCCTCGCCAGATCATCGTGGCGCCACCGGGCCGATGATCTTCCCGGTGCAGCTGGCCATCGAGTACGTGGGCGAAGAGGAGATCGAGGTGATCGCCGGCCGCTTCAAGGCCCGCCACTTCCGCATCCTCGATGTCGGCATGCCGGAAGAACACCCCGACTACGATCTGTGGGTGACCGCCGACGAGCACTACATCGTGCTGCGCGCCACCGTCACCGGTTACATGCAGACCGCTTACGAACTGAGCAATTACACCGTGGTGGAGCACTGAGGTGCTGCTGCAGATCCTGCTGGTGGCGCATATCACCGTGCTCGGCTATTGGCTGGGCTCGGAGCTGGTGATCAACAGCACTTACCGCTATGTCTCCTACGGCAGCAACATCCCCTTCGCCGAGCGCAACCGGCTGATGGAGCACGTGATGCACGTGGACCAGCACGTGCGCTATGCGCTGGTGCTGCAGGCAGGCTTGGGCTTCGCGCTGGCCGCGCTGTATGGCCTGATCCCCGGCGCTGAAACCACCGCCAGCATCGCCGGCGTTCTTTGCGTGCTGTGGCTGGCGTTTGTCGAAGCGGTACATCGGCTGCGCCATAGCCGCATCGGTGCCACCCTTGGCGCGATTGACCGCGGCTCGCGCTACGTCTTCATGGCGCTGATGGTGGCGCTGGCCACCGGCCTGCTCGGCGGCAGCTGGGAGATGCCACTGTGGCTGCGCCTGAAGCTGGCGCTGTACGCCGGCGTGATGGCATCGGGCGTCGGCATCCGTCTTGCGCTGATCAGTCATTTCCGGACCTGGAAAGTGATGGCACAGGAAGGCCCGACCGATGCCACCAACGCCATCATTCGCCGCACTTACGTGAAGGCAACTTCGGTGCTGGGCGTGCTGTGGCTGTTCATCGCCGCCATCGTCGTTGTCAGCGTGTTCAAGCCGACATGAGCGTGGATGACAACGCCACGCTGCTGGCTGATCTGCGCGCCATGCTGGGTGAGGACGCCGTGTTGTGCGATGCCGCCACCCTGCAGCTGATGGCCGGTGATCTGTACAGCAGCGGGCCGCTGCCATTGGCGGTGATCCGCCCCTGTGACAGCGCGTCGCTGGCGCAGGCGGTCGCGCGGATCACCGCTGCCGGCCTGTCGGTTGTCCCGCGTGGCGGCGGCCTGAGTTATACCGGCGGCTATCTATGCGAAGACAGCGGTAGCGTGCTGGTCGATCTGTCGGCATTGAATCGCATCGAGCACATCAGCGCAGAAGACATGTATGTGGTGGCACAGGCAGGCGTGAGCTGGAAGCAGCTGTATGACGCACTCACTCCGCTGGGCTTGCGTCTGCCCTACTTCGGTACGTTTTCCGGTGCGGCTGCCAGCGTCGGCGGTGGTCTCAGCCATGGCGCGCTGTTCTTCGGCAGCGCGCGTTACGGTTCCGCCGCCGACAACGTGCTCGGCGTTGAAGTAGTTACCGCCGATGGCACGCTGCTGCGCACCGGGCAATGGGCGTTGAAGGCGGATGCGGAGCCGGTATTCCGCAATTTCGGCCCCGACACGACCGGCTTGTTCATGCACGACGGTGGCGCCTTCGGCATCAAGACCCGCGCTGCATTCCGTTTGATTCCGCTGCCCGCACACAGTGGCTACGCCTCATTTGCTTTCGCTGATTTCGAGGCTGCTGCGCGGGCATTGTCAGCGGTTGCCCGCGCCGGCCTGGCCGAGGAGGCCTATGTGCTCGATGCCGGTGCGGTGGCGGCCAATGCCGAGCGTGACCGCAGCCTGCGCGCTGCATTGCGGGCGCTGCGGCAGGTGCTCGGCAGCGCATCGGGCCTGCGCGGCAAGTGCAGGGCGCTGGCCGGCATGGCGAAGGCCGGGCGCCAGCTGGTTCCCGACAATGCCTTCAGCCTGCACCTGGTGGCGGCGGGCAACTGTGCAGCCGCAGTCGCACATGATCTGGCCTGCGCGCAGGCGCTGGCGCACCAGCACGGCGGCATCGACATCGCTGCGACCGTGCCGCGCATTGCCCGCGCCGATCCCTTCCCCGGCCTCGATGCGGTGCTGGGTGCCAACGGCAGCCGCTGGGCCGCATTGAATGTGAAGGTGGCGCATTCACGCGCACCGGCCTTGATCCACGCACATCAGCAACTGATAGCAGCACACAGCGCGGCCATCGAACGATGCGGTGTGCGGGTGACCTATCTCTGCTCGGCGCTGTGCAACTACAGCTTCAGTTTCGAAGCGGTGTTTCATTGGCAGGACAGCTGGCAGCCATTGCATGCTGCCGCACTGCCACCGGCACGCTTGCAGATGCTCACAGCGGGGCCGGACAACCCGGACGCGCGCGCCCTGGTCGCGCAGTTGCGGCAGCAGACCTGCGCCTTGTTCGCGCAGATGGGCGGTGCATCCAACCAGATTGGCCGCACCTACCCCTTCCTGTCCGAACTGGAGGCGCCGCCTGCGCGCCTGTTGCATGACATCAAGCATTTGCTGGATCCACAGCGGCGCATGAATCCGGGCGTATTGGGGCTCTGAACGCAAGTTGTGGCAGGATCAAGGCCTGACGCATCCATTCGGGGAATCGTCCACATGCCATTTGCTCCACCGGGATTGTCCCGGCCGCTGTTCGCCGTCGCCCTTTACCTGGCCTCGCCGCTGGCCATGGCCATGACCCAGTGCCCGCAGGAATTCGGCGAAAAATCCACCGCGTTCTGGCTGCTGGGCTGGGCGATATTCGCGCTGTTCGTGATCGGCGGCGTGGTCTTGATGCTGTTGATCTTCCGCGCCACCCGCCATGCGCAGCGACGCCCACGCTGGTTGCTGCGCATCGCCAGCATCCCGGCGATGCTGGCGCTGTGGATGCTGGGCTTCGGTATCTTCCTCAGCCAGTTCGTGCTGGTGTGCTGAGGCAGCGCGTCACGCTGCCGGGAACCACCATGGCGATGCGCTGCCGGTATTGATCAGCAAGGCACGCGCACGCACGAAGCGCCGGATCGAGGCGGTGCCCATGCGCGAGCCCCCCATGCCGGACAACTTGAAGCTCTGCTTTTCAGCGGTCTGCACCATGCCGGTCAAACATGCGTCGTTGATCGAGATGCCACCGGCCTGCAGCTGACGCGCAACGCGTTGCGCGCGCTCCGGGCTCTGCGTGAACACCGCTGCGGACAGGCCGAACTCGGTGTTGTTGGCGCGGGCAATGGCCTCGGCCTCGTCGGCCACCACCATCACCGGCAATACGCTGGCAAAGCTTTCATCGGCGACCACGGCCATCTCGTCGGTCACATCGACGAGCACGGTCGGCGGGCACCAGATGCCGCCATGGTCGATCAGCTCGCCACCGGTCAGCGCACGCGCGCCCTTGGCCTTGGCATCGGCCAACTGGCCGCGCACCAGCTCCACCTGCGATGCGGCAATCACCGGGCCGATCTGGCCCTGCTTCGGGTCTGGCCACGCCAGTTCCAGCGCGGCGGTTTCTTTCACCAATGCAGCGATGAAGGCATCGGCCACCGGCGCTTCGACGTAGACGCGCTCGATCGACATGCAGCTCTGGCCGCCGTTGACGAAGCTGCCCCACGCCAGTGCGCGCGCGGCATGGTCGATATTGGCATCGGACAACACCAGCGCCGGGTCCTTGCCGCCCAGTTCCAGCGAGGCCGGAATGAAACGGCGCGCGCAGGCTTCACCCACCTTACGGCCGGTGGCGACCGAACCGGTGAAGCAGATCTGGTCGCTGGCCTCGATCACCGCCTGGCCGGTGGCACCGGCGCCGGTGACCAGCTTGAATACCTCGCCCAGCCCCGCTTCTTCCAGCGCATCGCGCAGCAAGGGCACGAAGCGCGAGGTGACTTCGCTGGGCTTGGCCAAGATGCTGCAACCAGCAGCCAGTGCCGGCACCGCATCGATCAGTGTCAGCATCAGTGGGAAGTTCCATGGGCTGATCACGCCGACCACGGCGTAAGGCACCCAGGTCTGCTGGCTCTGGATGAAGGGGATGGCTTCCTGTTGCGCGGGCTTTTCCAGCAGACAGGCGGCAGCCTGCTGCGCCCAGCGGCGGATCGCACCCACCGTGCCGTCCACTTCAATCTGCGATTCATGCCAGCGGCCGGTATCAGCCAGCAAGGCATCAAGAAAACCGTCGCGGCGCGCCACCAAGGCATCGGCCAGGGCATTCAAATGCGCGCAGCGCTCCTCGATGCTGCGTTCGGCCCAGCCCAGCTGCGCCTGGCGCAGGCGAGCACCCAGCGCGGCGACGTCGGCGGCTGCGGTGATCGGCAGTTCGCCGTCAGATTGGCCGGTGCGCGGGTTGCGCAGTGGCAGCGTTGTGGCTTCAGTCATTGCCCAGAACTCCAGCGCTCAGCAGTGCATCAAGGGTGGCTTTCTGGCGGGCGGCGAAATCCGCCCGCTGCGGAATCTTCAGCGTGTCGCCGTCGAGCAGCGCATTGGGTTTCAACGCGGTGCTGCCGAGGCCGGCAGTGATCGCGGCCTGCGGCAGACGCGACAGGAAATTGCCCATGCCCGGGCGCAGGCGGCGACGGCGCAGCCCGGCGATATCCAGGTCGGCATAGGCCGCCATCGATTCACCGGTGCCGGCGGCCGACAATACGCGGCCCTGGTCGTCGACGATCTTGCTCATGCCATCGGCGCTGCCCAGGGGAATGTCCACGCCACTGATACCCGCCGTATTGGCCGAGACCACATAGGCCATGTTCTCCAGCGCGCGGGCGCGCTTGGCGATGTCCTTCGGGGTCAGTTCCGGGCTGCCGACTTCGCTGGTGGAATGCAGGAACACCTCGGCACCACGCAGGCCCATCGCGCGCGCGATTTCCGGGTAGAGGATTTCTTCGGAGGCGATGCACGACAAGCGCCCGATCGGCGTGCGTGCCACCGGGAACACGCCATCCACGCCATAGACATCCAGGTACTTGTCCCAGACATCGTGCGGGCTCGGCGCGTACAGGGAGATCAGCCGGCGGTAGCGCAGGATCTGGTTGCCGCTGTCGTCCAGGATCACCGAGGACTGGAAGTACAGCCCGGGGAAGTTGGGGTCACGCTCGTAGGCGTTGGAGCACAGGTAAACGCCGTTGTCCTGGGCGATGCGGCCCAGTTGTTCGTACTCGGCGCCGTCCATCGCGAAGCAGCCCTTGGCCGCCCAACCCGGAATGGTGTCGCCCAGCGGATAGCTGGTGGCGAAGTATTCCGGCAGCACCACCAACTTCAGGTCGGCGCCGATGAAGGCCTTGGAGGCGCGGATCTGGCGGCCGACACGTTCGATATTGTCGGCCACGGCGGCAGCCGCGTCTTCCGGCGTGGTGCAGCTGTTGATGGCGCGACAGGTGGTCTGCAGCGCCAACGCACGATAAGCATCGATCATGGAACCTTACCTTCGGTTGCGGTGTCGGGGAGGAGCTGGATCTGCACGCCGTCGGCCAGCAGCACGCGGAACGTGCCGGTACCGGCGCGCAGCGGTTTGATCGCGGCATATTCGGGGCTGTGCCAGAACGCCAGCGCGGCGGCGCGGTCCGGCCAGTGCGAGATCACGGTGCGGGCCGGGGCGTGTTCGCCTTCCAGACTCTGCTGCGCGCCGCCCATCACCAGGTACTGGCCGCCGTAGCGGGCAGCGACGTCCGGGGTTGCGCAGGCGTAGGCGGCAAAGCCCTGCGGGTCGGTGATATGCGCTTCGATGATCAGATAGGCGGACATGGCGGGCTCAGCTGAAGCGCGGGGCGCGTTTTTGCAGGAAGGCGGCAGCGCCTTCGACAAAGTCACTGCTGCTGAAGGCATCGGTGAAGCCCGCATCGGCCTGTGCCAGGGAGATGCTGGCGTCGCCACCCAGGTGGCCGAGCACGGTCTTGATCGCGCGCCGGGCCTGGCCGGAGGTGGCCAGCAACTGCTGTACCTGTGCCTGTTGCAGTACGTCGATGCCCTCCTCGCCCGCCAGCTGGTTGATCAGCCCCCACTCCAGCGCGGTGGCGGCGTCGAGCAGGCGGCCGGTGAGCAGCATTTCGCGGGCGCGGGCCATGCCAACCGTGTTGACCAGCCGGCGACTGTCATCGGCGCTGTAAACTAAGCCGAGCTTGGCTGGGGTGATAGCGAAGCGGCTGCGGCTGCTCGCCAGCCGCAGGTCGCAGGCCAGGGCCAGGCCAAGGCCGCCGCCCACGCAGGCACCGTCGATGACGGCCAGCGTGGTCTGCGGCAGGCGTTGCAGTTTGAGCTGGGTGCGTTGCACCTGGGCGTTGTTGGCGGCAAAGGCGGCCGGAGCGGTGAGCAGCTGACCGAGTTCGTCGATATCGGCGCCGGCACTGAACGCCCCCGGCACGCCCGACACCACCACGATCTGGGCGTCACTGGCGGCAATGGCATCCAGTGCGGTTTCGATCGCGGCCCAGTGGCGGGTGGCCAGGGCGTTGCGCTTGTCGGGTCGTTGGATGTCGATGCGGGCGAGCGCGCCGTCACGGCTCCAGCAAATCACGGCTTCTTCAGTGACCATGGCCTATCCTATTTGTTCTATCGTTATAGCATTAAGCCAAAGGAGGGTGAAGCGAGATGTCCCAAGACACACTGGCCACACTATTGAGTGCCAACGCGCACAAGCTGCTGCGTAACGACTTGCCGACGCCGCTTTACCACCAGATGTTCAGCCTGCTGCGCGACCGCATCCTCAATGGCGAGATCCCGCGCGGCGCACGTATTCCTACCGAATTCGACCTGGCCGACGGCTTTGGCGTGTCGCGCATCACCGCCAAGCGGGCGCTGGACGAGCTGGCCGCTGAGGGCCTGGTGGAGCGCCGTCGCGGCAAGGGCACCCACGTCATCCACCGCTCGCGCCCCAAGCCCATGCACAGCCCGCTGACCGGGCTGCTGGAGAGCCTGGAAGTGCTGGCCGAGCACACCAAGGTGCAGCTGCTGCAGTTCCGCCGTGCGGTACCACCGGAGCCGATCCGGGCCTTGTTCGATACCGGCCCGCGCGATGTGCTGGTGCACGCCATCCGCCTGCGCCTGCGCGGCGACACCCCGTTCGGCTACTACAACAGCTGGACCAATACCGATCACCCGGACTTCAACGAAGCCAAGCTGGCCAACAGCTCACGGCTGAAGCTGTTCCAGGCCGCCGGCATCCAGATCAAGCAGGTGGAGCAGGTTTTGTCGGCGGTCAACGCCGATGCGATTGCCGCCCTGCACCTGAAGGTGGAGCCAGGCACCGCCCTGCTGGCGCTGGAGCGCCGCTCCTATGACGGCGACGGCAACATGGTCGACCTGCTGAGCGTGCAATACCGGCCGGATCAGTTCACCTACCAGATGACGCTGGATGTGGATGCCGGCGGCCACGACTGAAGGCAGGCAGGCCATGTAGTGCCGAGCCATGCTCGGCATGGGGCGATACCCATGTAGTGGGGGGGGGGGGGGGGGGGGGGGGCGAGAAGGCGCGCCGACCGACAGGCACCGGGGGAGCTGAG
>NZ_JBRRBO010000040.1:0-40039 GCF_056756175.1 Stenotrophomonas sp. STEN240
CTCCCCAACCACTCTCCCGGGGGGAGAGGGGCTTTAAAAGACCCCCAGCTCCAGCCCTGCTGCTAACAGCCCGCCCAGCTCCCGGCCTTTTGCCAGCTCAGATTCCGGCACTGCTTTCGCCGCCAGAATCGCCTCCGCCGTCTGTGCCTGCGTACACACCAGCAGCGGCTCGGCCACTTCTTTCAAGCGCAAACCCAAAGCCACCCTGCGCAACTGCGCAATCGTCGGTTGACCATCCGAGCCGGCACACACCAGCAGCGCATACGGTTTGCCTTCGCAACGGCCGAGCAGCGGGTAATAACTGCGATCAAAGGAATCCTTCATCGCCCCGCTCATCGAAGCCAATGTCTCCGGCGTGGCAAACACCACCGCATCGGCTCCCAGAACATCATCGGCGTTCGCCTCCGCAGCACGCAGCGCAACCACCTGCACCGCATCACCCGCACTCGCGCGGGCCCCGTTCAACAAAGCCTCCACCATCGCTTCAGTGGCACCGGTAAAGCTGTGCCACACCACCAGCAAACGGCGCGGTGCGGCAGCCATCACTCAGACGTCCAGGCCGATCGGGCAGCTCACACCGGTACCGCCGATGCCGCAGTAGCCACCGGGATTCTTGGCCAGATACTGCTGGTGGTAATCCTCGGCGTAATAGAACGGCGGTGCCGGGAACACGATCTCGGTGGTGATCTCACCAAATCCGGATGCGGTCAGCTGCTGCTGGTAAGCATCACGGCTGGCAAGCGCAGCGTCGTACTGTTCCTGCGTATGGCAGTAGATCGCCGAGCGGTACTGGGTGCCGGTGTCGTTGCCCTGGCGCATGCCCTGGGTGGGATTGTGGTTCTCCCAGAAGGTGCGCAGCACGGTTTCCAGCGTGACCTGTGCAGGGTCAAACACCACCCGTACGACCTCGGTGTGGCCGGTAAGCCCGGAACACGCTTCTTCATACGTCGGGTTCGGGGTGACGCCGCCCTGGTAGCCCACCGCCGTGGTAACCACGCCCGGCAGCTGCCAGAACTTGCGCTCGGCGCCCCAGAAACAGCCCAAGCCCACATCCAGCACCTGCAGGCCGGCGAAGTCGCCCTGCAAGGACTGGCCGTTGACGAAATGCACGTTGTGCAGCGGCAGCGGCGTGTCCCGCCCCGGCAATGCTTCTTCCGGGCGCGGCAGGCGCTGCTTGAATGCACCAATACCCAAAATACCTTGGCCGATTCCCAACATGGTCAGTTCCTCAGGCCGGGAGGAATCCCGGCGCGTCATCGTCATCCAAGATGGGGGCATCAGCGCCCTCGTCCAAGCCCAGCGCGGCCACGATGTCTTCGGCCTCGGCCTTGGCTGAATCCGGCACGCAGACCCGCAGCATGCCGAACAGCGGCAGTTCGCCGCCCGCGCCCAGCAGGGATTCGCCGAATACGAAGGCCGGTATGTCGGCGGCCTCCAGCGCATGCTTGACCAGGTGCGCGTCGAACAGGTTGTTGGTCTGGTAGATCAATTGCATGGGGTTCTCCGTTTACAGCGGCTTGCGCAGCGCATCGGTGGCGGCAAGCTGCTCGCTTTCCTCGGCACCGGTCTGGCGCCATTCACGCACAGCGGGCAGCGCCAGCAGCGCCTGCATATAGCGCGCGGCTTCGCCCTCGACCGCGACGCCATAGCCAGCAAAACGTATCGCTACCGGTGCATACATCGCATCAACGATGCCGAACTGCCCGAACAGGAAGTCCCCGCCTCCACCGTGGTCGCTGCGCAGCGTGTTCCACAAGGCGCAGATCCGCGCGATATCGGCCTGGGCAGCCGCATCCCAGCGGTAGCCATCGGGCTGGCGGCGACTGTTCATCGGCAGTTGGCTGCGCAGCGCGGTGAAACCTGAATGCATTTCCGCCGCCGCAGCCCGGGCCAGCGCGCGTTGTGCCAGGTCGGCCGGCCAGCCACGCCCGCCCAGCCAGCGCTCGTTGGCGTATTCGCAGATGGCCAGCGAATCCCACAGCTGCAGCGGCCCGTCGCGCAGGGCCGGGACCTTGCCGGTGGGCGAATGCAGCCGCACCTGGCTGGCAAAGCCCGGCGTGTCCAGGGCCAGCCGTACTTCGTCGAACGCCACCCCGAAATGCCGCAGCAGCAGCCACGGACGTAGCGACCAGGACGAGTAATTCCTGTTGCCTATCACCAGAACGGGGCGGTTCATCAGGGCGAATCCACGGTCAGCAGACCCCAGCATAGCTCCGTCCCGGCAACCAACGCCCGGCTCGGCTAAACTTGCGGTTTACTTCAATACACTGCGTCCCCCATGTCCGAGAACACGCCTGCTGTCGCTGCCACGCCGGAAAACGCTCCCGAAAAGCGCGATTTCATCCGTCAGATCGTCCGTGAGGACCTGTCCAGCGGCAAGCACACGGCCATCAAGACCCGCTTCCCGCCCGAGCCCAATGGCTACCTGCACATCGGCCATGCCAAGTCGATCTGCCTGAACTTCGGCATCGCCGGCGAGTTCGGCGGTGTCTGCAACCTGCGCTTCGACGACACCAACCCGGCCAAGGAAGACCCGGAATACGTGCAGGCCATCCAGGACGACGTGCGCTGGCTGGGCTTCGAGTGGAACGAGCTGCGTCACGCCTCGGACTACTTCGACGCCTATTACCTGGCCGCGCAGAAGCTGATCCGCGACGGCAAAGCCTATGTCTGCGACCTGTCGGCCGAGGAAGTGCGCGCCTATCGCGGCAGCCTGACCGAACCGGGCCGCCCGTCGCCGTACCGCGAGCGCAGCGTCGAGGAAAACCTGGACCTGTTCGCACGCATGCGCGCCGGTGAGTTCGCCGACGGTGCGCGCACCGTGCGCGCAAAGATCGACATGGCCAGCGGCAACATCAACCTGCGCGATCCGGCGCTGTACCGCATCAAGCACGTCGAGCACCAGAACACCGGCAATGCCTGGCCGATCTACCCGATGTACGACTTCGCGCACGCGCTGGGCGATTCGCTGGAAGGCATCACCCACTCGCTGTGCACGCTGGAATTCGAAGACCACCGCCCGCTGTACGACTGGTGCGTGGACAACGTCGACTACGCCCACGACAACGCGCTGACCCAGCCGCTGGTCGACAAGGGCCTGCCGCGTGAAGCAGCCAAGCCGCGCCAGATCGAGTTCTCGCGCTTGAACATCAATTACACGGTGATGAGCAAGCGCAAGCTGATGGCGCTGGTCACCGAAAACCTGGTCGATGGCTGGGAAGACCCGCGCATGCCGACCCTGCAGGGCCTGCGTCGCCGTGGTTACACGCCGGCTGCCATGCGCCTGTTCGCCGAGCGCGTGGGTATTTCCAAGCAGAACTCGCAGATCGATTTCAGCGTGCTGGAAGGCGCGCTGCGCGAAGACCTGGACAGCGCCGCTGCCCGCCGCATGGCGGTGATCGACCCGATCAAGCTGGTGCTGACCAACCTGCCCGAAGGCCACGAAGAAACCCTCACCTTCAGCAATCACCCGAAGGACGAGAGCTTCGGCACCCGCGAGGTTCCGTTCGCACGTGAGCTGTGGATCGAGCGCGAAGACTTTGCCGAAGTGCCGCCCAAGGGCTGGAAGCGTCTGGTGCCGGGCGGCGAAGTGCGTCTGCGCGGCGCCGGCATTGCCCGCGTTGACGAAGTGGTCAAGAACGACGCCGGCGACGTTGTCGAGCTGCGTGGCTGGCTGGACCCGGAATCGCGCCCGGGCATGGAAGGTGCAAACCGCAAGATCAAGGGCACCATCCATTGGGTCAGCGCCCAGCACGCGGTGGAAGCCGAAGTGCGCCTGTACGACCGCCTGTTCTCGGTGGCCGACCCGGACGATGAGTCCGAAGGCAAGACCTACCGCGACTACCTGAACCCGGAATCGCGCAAGGTCGTCACCGGCTATGTCGAACCGGCTGCCGCTGCCGCCGCGCCGGAGCAGAGCTACCAGTTCGAGCGTACCGGCTACTTCGTCGCCGACCGCCGCGACCACACCCCGGCCAAGCCGGTGTTCAACCGCAGCGTGACCCTGCGCGATACCTGGTCGGCCTGATCAGGACGGGAGGGGTTATCGGCTGACAGCCCGATAACCCCCTGCTCACGGGCTACGCGGCTACCATGGCCGCGTGCCCAGATCAGGATTGACCCATGCTCCGTCTGTCGCTTCTGCTCAGCCTTCTGCTCGCCCTCACCGCCTGTACGGCCCCCGCCGCCACCGCGCCGGTCACCTCGCAGCCGACACCTCCTGCGCCGGTCGCCGAGCAGGCATCCCCCGCCAAACCTGCCGCCACGCCCGTCGTGGTCAACAGCAGCTGCACGGTCGATGCCGATTGCACGGTCAAGAATGTTGGCAACTGTTGTGGCTATTACCCGGCCTGCGTCAACGTCAACAGCGCCACCGACCCAACCGGCGTCCAAGCCAGTTGCCAAGCCAAGGGCATGATGAGTGTCTGCGGATTTGCCGAAATCCAGAGCTGCAGCTGCGTCAAAGGCCAGTGCGCGGCAGCCGGCGAGTCCAATCCGCTGCGCCAGCCGATGACGGAGAACCCTGCACCAGTGCGCTGAGCACGCTCAACGCGATCCGACCGTAACCCGGGTAAGCGCAGCGCACCCGGGACAAGGATCTGGTGCTCTTTCAGACCGTCTGTCACCGGCCCCGGGTGCGCTGCGCTTACCCGGGCTACATGCACTGCGGTTATTGAACTTTCGCGCTAATCAGAGCGCGGCTTGGCCTCGACGCTGCTGCGCCAGGCATCCAGAAACTGGCGGCGCTTGAGCGCATCCAGATACACCAGCAGGCCCGGGCCGAGCTGGATCGGACGCCGATTCTGGCCCGGTTCTCGGTCACTGCCACCGGTGCCGATGATGGGCATCAGCCGCGCTTCGCGCGACAACACCTGCTGGCCGCGCGCCGACAACAGGTAATCGAGAAAACGTTTGGCCTCGACCGGATGCGGGCTGTTGCGGGGTATCACCGCGGTACGCAACACCACCAGCGTGTAATCTTCCGGCTCGACGATGCCCAAGGGTGCGCCGGCATCGATGCGCGCCTGCGCATACGAGCCCAACACGTTGTAGACCAGAGACAACTTGCCGCTGCTGACCTGGTCCAACAACACACCGGTACGTTCTTCGCGCACCACGCCGTTGTCACCCAGGGCGCCGAGCAAGGCACCGGCAATGCTGCCGCGCTGCGCATCCTGCGTGGCCAGCAGATAGCCAACGCTGCTGCGCTCGATGTCATAGGTGCCCACCCGGCCACGCAGCGGCGCACCTTCGGCACGCAGCAGGTCCAGCAGCTGGCGCCGCGTGTGCGGCACTTTGGCGGGCGGCAGCGCACGGGTGTTGTAAACCATCGCCACCGGCTCGTAGCTGATGCCGAAGGCTTCATTGCGCCATTTCGCCCACGCCGGCACCGCCTCGGTCTGCGGCGAGCGATGCGACAGGGCATGGCCATCGTTGACCAGCTTGGTCTGCAGGTCCATGCCGCTGGAAATCAGCAGATCCGGTGCGGTTGCAGTGTTGCGGTCACGCAGGAAGCGCGCGTACAGATCCTGGGTGATGATGTCTTCGTAAACGACTTCGGTGCCCGGATACAGCCGCTGATAGTCGGCGATAACCACCGCGAACACTTCGATATCGGTGGTGCCGTGGATGCGCAGCTGTGCGGTCGCCGTGCCGGTGGCCGGGAAGCGTTGTACATCGCCCGGTGCCGCGCTCACCGCAGTGGCCAATAGAAGCCCGCATAGCAGGATCAAGCAGCGGCTCATGCGGCATGCCTCGGTAGGTAAATGGTGGCGACCAGGCCACCTTGGGGACGATTGCTCAGGTCGATGCGGCCGCCATGACTTTCGACCACGCGTTTGACGATGGCCAACCCCAGGCCAGCACCGCCGGCCGGTGCGTTCTCGCCGCGCCCAAAGCGCTCGAACACGCGCTCGGCATCGGCGGCACTGATACCGGGGCCGTGGTCGGCGATGGTCAATACCGCCTGCGCGTCCTGCACAGTCAAGGCGATCTGCAGCGGACCATCGCCGCCGTATTTCATCGCGTTGTCGATCAGGTTCTTGATCGCCTCGCGCAGCAGCAAGGCATCGCCATTGACCTGTACCGCGCCGGTGGTGATCGCCAGCTGCACACGCGGCGCCGGCCCTGCCTGCGGCAAGGCTTCATGCAGGGCCTGGTGCACGGTTTCGGCAAGATCCAGCGGCACGAAACGCTGCAGATTGGAACGGTGGATGACGCTGGCATCGCTGAGCAACTGGTTGAGCAGGCGGCTCATATGCGTTGCGTTGCGCTCGATCGCGCGCAGGCTGCGCTGCATGTCCTCCGGATCTTCTTCATCCAATGCCAACTGCGCCTGCGCGCGCAGGGCCGCCAGTGGCGTTCGCATCTGATGCGCGGCTTCGGCCATGAATGCACGCAGGGTTTCGTTGCTGCTGGACAGGCGCTCCATGAAACGGTTCAAGGCGGCGACCATCTGGTTCATCTCACGCGGTACGCGCGAATCCAGCGGCTTCAGATCGGACGGCTCGCGCCGCGACAATTCGCGCTCCAGCCGCACCAGCGGGCGGAAGGCGCGGTGTACACCGAAGGCCACCAAGGCCAGCAGCAAGGCCGACAACACGCCGATGGCGATCAGGGCGCGGTTGACCATTTCCTGCGCCAGCGCAGCGCGCGCACGCCGGGTCTGGCCCACCTGCACCTGCACTTCGCCCTGCGCCGAGGCAGCAGCGAAGCTGCGCTTGACCACCACGAAGCGCACTTTCTCTCCGCTGTAATCGGCATCGAACAACTGTGGCTGGCTGCCCTGCCTGCGCGGCGCCTGCGGCAGATCTTCATAGCCGGTGATCGTGCCGCCGTGACTATCTGCCACGCGGTAGAACACCCGGTCCTCCTCCGCCATCGACAACAGGTCCAGGGCGGCATACGGCAGATCCACCTGCCATTGACCATCGACCAGCGCTACCGAATCGGCGATGGACAAGGCCGAAGACAGCAACAGGTGATCGTAGGACCGGTTGGCTGCACGTTGGCCATAGTCGCGGGCAGCGAACAGCAAAGCCACCGCGAACACCGCCAGCAATGCACCCAGGTACAGCATCAAGGTGCGCCGCAACGAACCGGAAGCGTGGATCTCAGCCGTCGCCATCGGCGCCGCCATCGCTGGCTTCCAGCATGTAGCCCACGCCGCGCACGGTGCTGACGCGCAGCGGTGCGGCCACCAGTTTTTTCCGCAGGCGACCGATATAGAGCTCGATGGCATTGGGCCCGGCTTCGTCATCGAAACCGAACAGGCCCTTGCCGATTTCATCCTTGCCGACAACCTGACCGAGCCGCCCGACCAGAATTTCCAGCAAGCGGAATTCGCGGTTCGGCAACTCGATCACCTCGCCGTCCAGACTCACCCGGTGCGCGGCGTTGTCGAACTGGAACCCACCAATCTGCACCACTTCGCTGGCCTGACCACGCCCCCGTCGCAGCAGCACGCGGCAGCGCGCCTCGAACTCGCGGAAATCGAAAGGCTTGCCCAGATAGTCGTCCGCGCCCACATCCAGCGCCTGCACGCGGTCTTCGATGCCATCGCGGGCGGTCAGCATCAGCACCGGCGTGCTGTCGCCACGTTCGCGCATGCCGGCCAGCACCCTCAGGCCATCAAGCTTGGGCAGACCAATATCCAGCACCACCAGGTCAAAGCTCTGGTAACGCAGCACGCTGGCAGCGCCCATGCCGTCGGCCTGCCAGTCAACCGCGTGGCCGTTGCGGCGCATGCGTCGAATGATGGCGTCAGCCAGATCCACGTTGTCTTCAACCAGCAGCAGGCGCATCGCAGGGGAATGTGGGGGAAGGCGCGAATGCTAACGCGGAAGCTGCACGGGCGCAGGCCCGGCGCCTATTGCTGCAGCGCACAAATCACTGACAGGCGGATGACAGCTAGTCCCCTCCAGACTGCGGCCACGCACCAGCAGGTGCTCACGTTTGCCGCGCGTTGGACGCGCACCTGGGAGGGTTTGTGGATTTGAGTGTTTTCCTGAAGCGCAGCAGCACCGCCAGTGTTCTGTTGTGCCTGAGCGCGCCGCTGCTGGCCGCAGATGCCGACGCTGAAGGCCCGGTCACCGCCACGATCGGTGGCCGCCTGCATCTGGATTTCGCCAGTTTCGACAATGATGGCCGTGGCACGCCGAACAAGGACGACACCGAGATCCGTCGCGCCTGGCTGGATGTCTCAGGCAAATTCTTCGTGGTGGATTACAAGCTGGAAGCCGACTTTTCCGGTGACCGCCCCGAAGCCAAGGACGTCTATGTCAGCCGCAGCTTCGGCGATGCCGGCAAGCTGACCGTTGGCCAGTTCAAGCAGTACTACTCGCTGGACGACCGCACCGGCTCCAACTACGGCAGCTTCCTGGAGCGCGGCAATGCCGGCACCACGCTGGCACCGCTGTACCGGTTGGGTGCTTCCTGGCAGGCCAATCCGGGCGACATGACCTGGGCGGCCAGCGTCTACAGTCTGGAAAGCATCGATGCCTGGCAGGTGAAAGGCCGCGCCGCCGGTGGCCGCGTTACCTGGGCACCGAGCCCGGCGGCCGGCGATGTACTCCACCTGGGCGTGTCGCTGGCGCGCGAGGCCTACGACAACCCCGGCGTGAATGGCGTGCCAGCATTGCGCATCCGCCCACGCCCGGCCGGGCACCTTTCTGACGAAAGCCGCCTCACGCTGGTCGACTTCTCGGCCGGTCGCGACACCGACGTCAACAAGTGGTCGCTGGAATACGCGCAGGTGCGCGGCCCGCTGTCATGGCAGGGCGAGTTCAGCGGCGCCACCTTCGATGACGGCGCGCAGCGCGGCGAGGTGATGGCCGCGTACGGCATGCTCAGCTGGTTCGTCACTGGCGAATCGCGCAGCTACGACCGCAAGACCGGCCGCTTCGCCCGCATCAAGGACATCCGCCACAAGCCCGGTGCATTCGAAGTTGCCCTGCGTTATGACCAGATGCGCGGCAACCAGCATCTGGATGGTCAGCCCGACCTGCGCAACGGCAGCACCGAGGCCTGGACCCTGGCCGGCAACTGGTACCTGCGCGACAACCTGCGTTTCATGCTCAACCTGATTGAAAGCCGCAACCGCAATCGCCTTGCCGATACCACGGTGGACCGCACCGGTGCGGTAACCGGCCGCCTGCAGTTCGATTTCTAAGCCCCTCTTTCCCATCCTGTCCTTTCAAGGAGTCTGCAGATGATGCTGACCATCCTCGGCTTCGGCATGGTTCTGACGTTCATGTATCTCATCATGAGCAAACGACTGTCGCCGCTGGTCGCCCTGATCACCGTGCCCATCGTGTTCGCCCTGATCGGCGGCTTTGGTGCCGGCCTCGACGAAATGATGCTGGACGGCATCAAGAAGATCGCGCCCACCGGCGTGATGCTGATGTTCGCCATCCTCTACTTCGGGGTGATGATCGACGCCGGCCTGTTCGACCCGCTGGTGCGCATCATCCTGCGCATCGTCAAGGGCGATCCGCTGAAAATCGTGATGGGCACCGCCGTGCTGGCGATGCTGATCTCGCTCGATGGCGACGGTTCCACTACCTACATGATCACCGTGTCGGCCATGCTGCCGCTGTACCGCCGGCTGGGCATGAACGCGCTGAGCATGACCTGCGTGACCATCCTCGCCGGCGGCGTGATGAACCTCACCCCGTGGGGCGGCCCGACCGCACGTGCGGCCACTGCCCTGCATGTGGACCCGGCCGATGTATTCGTGCCGCTGATTCCGGCGATGGTGCTGGCCTGCATCGGCATCCTCGCGTTGGCCTGGTACCTGGGCATGAAGGAACGCCGTCGCCTGGGCGTGGTCGCCCTGCCGCAGGGCGGCTCATGGATGGACGCCAGCGTCTCCGACGACAGCGATGCGCTGCCGACGGTGGAAGACGCCGAGGACACCAAGCGGCCGAAACTGCTGTGGGTCAACCTTGTGCTGACGCTTATCCTGATGGCAGCCTTGGTTATCGGTCTGCTGCCGATGCCGATCCTGTTCATGGTCGGCTTCGCCATCGCGCTGGTGATCAACTACCCGAACCTGGCCGAGCAGCGCCGCCGCGTGGTCAACCACGCCGGCAATGTGTTGTCGGTGGTATCGCTGATCTTCGCTGCGGGCATCTTCACCGGCATCCTGTCCAACACCGGCATGGTCGAGGCGATGTCGCGCGGCTTCCTGTCGGTGATTCCGGAAGCCTGGGGCCCGTATCTGGCGGTGATCACTGCCGTGGCATCGATGCCCTTCACCTTCTTCATGTCCAACGACGCGTTCTACTTCGGCGTACTGCCGATCCTGTCCGAAGCGGCCGGTCACTACGGCATCACTCCGGTGGAAATGGCACGCGCCTCACTGGCCGGTCAGCCGGTGCATCTGCTGAGCCCGCTGGTGCCATCGACCTATCTGCTGGTTGGCCTGGCCAAGGTGGATTTTGCTGACCACCAGAAGTTCACCCTCAAATGGGCGGTACTGATTTCGCTGATCCTGATGGCCGGCAGCCTGCTGTTCGCCCTGTATCCGCTGGCCGCCTGATCCGTACCTACCTGACGCATTGGAGAGCAACATGACGCTACGTATCGCTTACGTCACCAGTGGCATGGGCAGTGTAGGTACTGCCATCTGCCAGACCCTGGCCCGCGCCGGCCACACCGTGGTGGCCGGTTGCGCACCGGACTCGCCGCGCAAGGCCAACTGGATCCGCGAACAGCGCGAACTCGGCTTTGACTTCATCGTGTCCGAAGGCAATGCCGCTGATTGGAACTCCACCGCCGCTGCTTTCGCAAAAGTGCGCGCGGAAGTGGGCGAAGTGGATGTGCTAGTCAACAACTCCGGCGGCAGCCGCGACATGTTGTTCCGGCAGATGAACTGCGAAGACTGGAACGCGGTGATCGCCTCCAACCTCAACACCTTGTTCAACCTGAGCAAGCAGGTGGTTGATGGAATGACCAACCAGAACTGGGGCCGCATCATCAACATCGGCTCGGTCAGCGCGCAGAAGGGCCAGATCGGCCAGGTGAATTACGCAACAGCCAAGGCCGCGATGCACGGCTTCAGCCGTGCGTTGGCGGCAGAGGTTGCAGCGCGCGGGGTCACCGTCAACACCATCTCGCCGGGCTATATCGCCAGCCAGGCGATCAGCAGCTTCCCACCGGATGTGCTGGATAGGCTTGCAGCGTCGGTTCCCATCCGTCGCCTTGGCAAGCCCGAGGAAGTGGCATCGCTGTGTGCGTGGTTGGCCAGCGACGACGCAGCCTATGTAACCGGCGCCGACTATCCGGTCAACGGTGGCTTGTACATGGGCTGAGCCCATGTTTGCCGCGTGCCACAGCAAACGCCGCGCTTGTCGCGGCGTTTGTTTTTTTAGGCGCAGTGCAGCCGTAGATTGATGACGTCCGTACGCCAGAACGCTCGACCGTGTCGCACTTTCGGCACTGCAAGGTCAGCGCGGTGCTGCACAAGCGCATGGATGCGCCGCTGCGTAAACCAGCTTTAACAATCATCGGACACCCTTGCTGGACCGGCGCACACGCCGGCCTTTCCATGGATCCGGTAGACAATGAACGTCCAACGCCTCAGCTTCGCCATCACCCTCGCCCTGTGCAGCAGCCAGGCCTTCGCCGAAGCAGATGCCAACGCAGAAAGCACTGCCCAGACACTGGACGCCATCTCGGTGATCGGCCAGGGCCAGACCCGGCAGGTGCAACGCATCGGCGAAGTCGACAAGCAGGTGTTGCCGCCGGGCAGCAGCGGCCAGAAGATTCTTGATCGTCTGCCCGGCGTCTCGGTGCAGTCCAATGATGCCTTCGGCGCCAACGAAGAATCGCAGACCATCAGCCTGCGCGGCTTCGACAAGACCCGCCTGGGCTATACGCTCGATGGTATTCCGCTGGGCGACAACAGCTATGGCAACTACAACGGCCTGAGCATTGCACGCGCCCTCATCGCCGAGAACCTGGGCGGTGCCGAGTTGTCGCAGGGCATCGGCTCGCTGGGCGTGGCCTCGACCAGCAACCTGGGCGGGGCAATTCAGTACTTCTCGCAGGACCCATCCAGCGTGTTCGGCGGCCGCGCCAGCGTCACCGTCGGCGATGACAACCAGCGTCGCGGCTATCTGCGCGTGGACACGGGCGACCTGAACGGCTTTGCCGCCTATGTGTCCGGCGTGCATCAGGATGCCGACATGTGGGCAGCACCGCACCAGAACCAGACCACGCGCCAGTTCAACGCCAAGGCGATCTGGAACATCGGCGATCATCGCATCGGCGCCTTCGTCGCCACTTCGCGCGTCAGCCAGGCCAATTACGCCTATCTGTCCAAGAGCATGCTGCAGCGTGGTCTGGGCTACGACTGGAACATCTACGCGCCGGATTGGGACCGTGCGGTAGCGGCGGCGTATTGCGCGCCCGGTACATTCGATGCGGATCGCTGCGCCTTCAGCGGCGGCGTCAACAGCATCGACGACGCCTACTACCAGAGCCGTGCGCTGCGCGATGACAACCTGTATTCGCTCGATGCCAACCTGCATCTCGGTGACGAACTCAACCTGAAGCTGCTGGCCTATCACCACGACAACCGGGGCCAGGGCCATTGGTGGGCACCGGGCCAGGCGTCGCATCCGGGCACCGACAAGATGCTGCCCATTTCCATCCGCAGCACCAACTACACCATCGATCGGCAGGGCCTGACCGCTGCGTTGTCCTGGAACGTCGGCATCCACGAATTGGAAGCCGGGTTGTGGTTCGAGCAGAACGACCACAACGTCGAGCGCAACTTCTACTACATCGACGGCCCCTTCCTAGACGACACCTATCTGAAGAATCCGGATCGTCGCCTGTTCGACCAGGACTTCGACATTCGCACGCGTCAGTTCTACGTGCAGGACCGCATGCGCTTCCTCGATCAGCGCCTGACCGTGGACATCGGCATCAAGAGCCCGAATACGCGCATGCGCGCAACCGCCAAGCCCGGCACCGAGCAGAAATTCGCTTCCGGCACGCTGACCGCCAAGGAGTCGCTGCTGCCGCAGCTCGGCGTCGGCTTCAAGCTCAATGCCAACAATGAGCTGTTTGCCTCGTATGCGGAAAACATCGCCGCCTTCGTCGGTGGTGGCAGCGGCGGCCCGCTGCAGGTTTCGCCCGAGTCCTTTGCCGCAAGCGCGGGTCTGGAGCCGGAGAAGTCCAAGACCTTTGAAGCCGGCTTCCGCACGTTCGGCGACAAGTACCAGGCCTCGCTGGCGGCGTACCACGTGATATTCGACAACCGCCTGCTCTCGCTCAACCCGTGCACCAGCATTGAAGTCGGCACCCGCCCGGAGTGCATCACTCGTTTCATCAACGTCGGCTCGGTGAAAAGCCAGGGTGCGGAACTGACCTTCATCCTCAAACCGGTGGAGGGCCTGCAGTGGTACAACGCGCTGTCCTGGAACAAGACCACCTATGAGGACGATTACACCTCCGGTGGTGCCATCGTTCCGGTGGCCGGCAAGATCACCGTCGACACGCCACAACGCATGGCGTCCAGCGAGCTGAGCTGGAACCGCGATGGCTGGTTTGCCAGCCTGCGCGGCAAGTACACCGGCAAGCGCTACTACACCTATACCAACGACCAGTCGGTGCCCGGGGTGACCACCTTCGATGCCGGCGGCGGCTATAGCTTCGGCCCCGGACTGGGCCTGCAGAACGTCAAGGTGTCCTTGAACGTGACCAACTTGACCAACAAACGCTATGCCGGCCAGCTGAGCTCGTTCGCCCCCACCGACCCCAACGGCACCCGCTATTCGATCCACGCCAGTGCGCCACGGCAGATCTTCATGACCGTGGGTGCGGAGTTTTAAGCCTTTGCCCCCTCCCTTTCGCGCAGCGAAGGGGAGGGTTGGGGAGGGGTGCTTCTCGCGCCGCCCCCTAAAAGTCACAACAAAAGCCCACCCCCTCCCCAGCCCTCCCCTTGGCTCACGCCAAAGGGAGGGGGCCAATCCTTCCCTTGGCTTCGCCAAAGGGGAGGGGCTGAGCGCGGCTCCGGTTGAATTCAGCGTGCGCGGCCAATCCCCACACCTGAACAAGCCCAGCCAGCAAACCCGCCACAGCGCCCCAGTCCGCTAAACTGACCGCCGTTTTTTGTCACAACGCCGGTCATCATCATGCTGCACGCCCAGGTTCACCTCACCCTCCCCGTCTGGATCCACGACGCCGTCGATGCCGACCGCGCCTATACCAGCGATGCGGACAAGGTGGCGTTGGCCATCGAGCTGTCGCGCCTGAACGTTGAACACGCCAGCGGCGGCCCGTTCGGCGCGGTGGTATTCGGCCCGGATCACAAGGTGATCGCCGCCGCCGTCAACCGCGTTGTGCCGCATGCCACCTCGCTGGCGCACGCCGAGAACATGGCCTACATGCTGGCCCAGCAGAAGCTCAACAC
This sequence comes from Stenotrophomonas sp. STEN240, assembly GCF_056756175.1. Classification (NCBI taxonomy): domain Bacteria; kingdom Pseudomonadati; phylum Pseudomonadota; class Gammaproteobacteria; order Lysobacterales; family Lysobacteraceae; genus Stenotrophomonas; species Stenotrophomonas sp. STEN240. Next base: position 14,423 of record NZ_JBRRBO010000040.1, read on the forward strand.
CCCGCGTTTGAACGCGCTGCTGTCGCCGATCACCCTGGCCACCTCCTCGCAGCCCTGCTGCCAGTGCTACGGTGCCACCGTCTGGGCCGGTATCGACCGCCTGTTGATCGGCGCCAGCGCCGCCGACGTGGAAGAACTCACCCCGTTCGACGAAGGCCCGCTGCCGGCAGACTGGGCCGGTGAGCTGAACAAGCGCGGCATCGAAGTCGTACAAGGCATCAACCGCGACGACGCCCGCGCGGTGCTGCACAGCTACGGCAAGAACGACGGCGCACGCTACTGATTCTCAAAGCCCCTCTTCCTCCGGGAGAGGGGTTGGGGTGAGGGTCCGGCAGGCCGCATGCTGTCTGCTACCAAGCCGTGACTTACCCTCATCCGCCCCTGCGGGGCACCTTTTCCCAGCGGGAGAAGGAAAAGCCCACCCGCTCTACACCAAGGAATTCCATGACCGGCCTGCTCTGCTACTGCCGCCAAGGCTTTGAACCGGAACTGGCCGGCGAACTCAACGAACGTGCAGGTCTGGCCGGCATTGCCGGCTATGCCCGCACCCAGCGCAACGATGGCTACGTGGTGTTTGTCACCGACGAGGCCGAAGCACTGGATCAGCGCCTGCCCTGGCGTGAGCTGATTTTCGCCCGCCAGAAACTGCGGGTATTGGCCGAACTGCCGCAGCTCGATGCCAGCGATCGCATCACCCCGATCATTGCCGCGCTGGAAGGTCAGCAACGCTTTGGCGACCTGTGGGTGGAACACCCCGATTCGGACGCCGGCAAGCCGCTGGCCGGGCTGGCCCGCGCCTTCGGCAATGCCCTGCGCCCCGCCCTGCGCAAGGGCGGCCTGCTCACCGACAAGCCCAACGGCAAGCTGCCGCGCCTGCATGTGGTGTTTGTCGATGGCACGCATGCCTTCGTCTGCGTGGCCGACACCCGCGACAGCGCGCCCTGGCTGCTCGGCATCCCGCGCCTGAAGCTGCTGCCGGATGCGCCGTCGCGCTCGGCCCTGAAGCTGGAAGAAGCCTTCATGACCCTGCTTACGCCGGAAGAGCGTGAAGCCTTGGTGGTGCCGGGCATGCGCGCGGCCGATCTGGGCGCCGCGCCCGGCGGCTGGACGTGGGTATTGACCCGCCAGCACCTGCGTGTCAGCAGCATCGACAACGGCCCGCTGCGCCAGCACGTGCTGGATACCGGCCTGGTCGAGCACCTGCGTGCCGATGGTTTCCATTGGCAGCCGGAAGCGCCCTTGGACTGGATGGTCTGCGACATGGTCGAACAGCCCCGCCGCGTTGCCGAACGCATGGGCACCTGGCTGCGCGAAGGCTGGTGCAAGCACGCCATCTTCAATCTGAAATTGCCGATGAAGAAGCGCTGGGATGAAACCCGCCTGTGCCTGGACCTGTTCGCCGACAAAGCCGGCAAGCCGCTGACCATCCGCGCCAAGCAGCTGTATCACGATCGTGAGGAAATCACGGTGTTTGTGACGCCGCGAGCCAAGGGCTTTTGATCAAGCCCCTCTCCTGCGAAGCGGGAGAGGGGTTGGGGTGAGGGCAGCTTCTGCTTCTGCTTTTACTTGTGCTTCAAGCCTTTCGTTGTTCTCCGCTTTCCACGACAACAGCAAAGCCAAAGCGCCCTCATCCGCCCTGCGGGCACCTTCTCCCGCTTGCGGGAGAAGGGAAAAAAGAAAGCCAGAGCCAAAGCGACAGCCAGAGCCAAAGCGACAGCCAGAGCCAAAGCGACAGCCAGAGCCAAAGCGACAGCCAGAGCCAGAGCCAGAGCCAGAGCTAAAGCCAAAGCAACAGCAACAGCAACAGAAACAACAGCCAAAGCAACAACCAGAACCAAAAGCCCCAGCAGCAGCAAAAGCCGCAGCAGCGCATAAAGACAGCAAGCCGCTCCCATGGTTGCCCAAGCAACCACACTCCGCTCCACCCCAACCCTCTGGCACACTCCCGCTTCCACCCGCACGGAGACCGCCGCCATCGCCCGCCAGATCCCCCTTGCCCGCATCGCCGCCGCCGCGCTCTTCGCCCTGAGCAGCACCGCAATCGCTGCTGACACCTACATCGCCCGCGACCACGTCGGCGACGGCATCTTCACCAGCGGCATCGAAGGCCCGGCCACCGGTCCGGACGGCGCACTTTACGTCGTCAACTTCGGCAAGGACGGCACCATCGGTCGCGTCGATGCAGACGGCAAGGCAACATTGTTCCTCACCCTGCCCGAAGGCAGCATCGGCAACGGCATTCGCTTTGGCAGTGATGGCGCGATGTATATCGCCGACTACCCACGCCACAACATCCTGCGCGTCGCGCCGGGCAGCACCGCCGTCAGCGTATTCGCGCACCTTCCAAACGCACACCAGCCCAACGACATCGCGCTGGCTCCGGACGGCACGCTCTACGCCAGCGATCCGAACTGGGCCAAACCGGACGAGGGCCAGCTGTGGCGCATTGACCGCGAAGGCAAGGTTCAACTGCTTGAATCGGGAATGGGCACCACCAACGGCATCGAGGTCAGCCCCGACGGCAAGCGCCTGTACGTCAACGAAAGTGTGCAACGCAATGTCTGGGTCTATGACCTCACCGACGACGGCAGCCTCGCCAACAAGCGCCTGCTGATCCGTTTCGATGATCACGGCATGGATGGCATGCGCTGCGATGCGGACGGCAATCTCTATATCGCCCGCTACGATGCCGGGGTAATCGCGGTCGTATCTCCCGACGGCAGGAAAATCCGTGAGGTTCCGCTCAAGGGCCGCAAGCCCAGCAACGTCGCCTTCGGCGGGAGCGATGGCCGCCAGGTCTTCGTCACCCTGCAGGACCGGGGCGCGGTGGAAACCTTCCAGGCGGATCGCCCTGGGCGTGAATACGGCCTGCGGCCATCAGCCAAACCCTGATTCTGGCCAGTCTCAGCTGCTGCAATCCATATCAGGCATGCTGTAGGTCATGGGAGGAACGCAATGCACAGCATCGAACTGAAAGACCCGGCCAGCTTTGGCACCGAGTTCCTGCGGCTGACCCTGATGCAGGGTTTCCAGTCGCTGACCAAGCGTGACCTGGAACTACTGATCTTCGTGTTGATCGAACGCGATGGCGCAATCAATCGCAGCGACTCCAACGCCGCAGTTGCGCTGCAGCTGCGGGTCACGCCGGCCAAGGTCAAGGGCCTGCGCCGCGATGGCTATGCGCGTTGGCGTGCGCTGGTTCCCGAGGAAGGCGAAGCCGCTCTGCAGCGCATCGTCGCTGCGGTGCTGACCGAAGCCAATCTGCGCTCCGGCGCAAAGCACGTCAGCGAGCGCAGCCGCAAGGAAGGCTTCCTCGCCATCCGCATCGAGCACCCGGACGATGCGCAGCAGTTCGAGCAGGCGATCCTCGATGTCGGCGCCATTCCGGTATACGAGCGCAACCGTGAAGTGGTTGCGGTGCGCTTCGATACCTTGCTCAAGATCGCCGAACGCTGGAACTACCTGCAGCCCGATCCGCAGGCCACGCTGGATGCTCTGAAAAAAATGGCGCCGGCCTCGGAGGAAGTCGCCGACCTGTTGAAGAAGGATGTCACCCAGCTGCGCTGGGATGACCTGCGGCGCGCACTCAACAGCCTGGGCGCGAAAGCCATCAGCTCCACCGCCGAAGGCGGGCTGAAGGGCTTGCTGAAACTGGTCTTCCCTTTCATTCCCGGCTGAAATTGGCCTGTTCAGGCCTGGCGCACTACCATCGCAGGCACCTCGCTGCAGCGGGGTCCGCTTCCGTCATTGATGAGTCGTGCCATGTCCACGCTACGTTTCACCCTGCCCCTGGCTTTTGCCTGCATGCTGCCCGCCACTGCCATCGCTCAGGCCGTGCAACGCCCTGCGCCTGCGGTCAGCATTCCATTGAACGAAACGCCTGTGCACGTGCGCGAACAGGCGCTGTCCACTGGCAAGGTCACCCATTCCACGCAGATCCTGATGCCTACCGACCAGGCCCAGGTCACCGTGCGATCGATCCAGCCAGACAGCGTGATCGGCAATTACCGTATTGATTTCGCAGCCATGGACGTGGATGGCGATGGCTTCATCAGCCGCGACGAAGCGCAGGCCAATCCGGCCTTGGCTGATGAGTTCAACGCATTGGATACAGCACGTCGCGGCAAACTGTCGCGCGAGCAGTTGGCCGGTTGGTTGCGCTGACGCAGGTTGTAGGAGCGGCGTAAGCCGCGAAGCCGACAATGCATCCAAACCGTGTAGAGCCGAGCCATGCTCGGCTGAAGCCTTACCGGCAAAGCCCCTGCCGAGCATGGCTCGGCACTACAGGATCGCGTTGTTCCGGACGCGGCCGAATTACAGGCCTGAAGCGCGCTTCCAGAACATCGACATCAGCGGCGGCATTTTCCCCGCCAAACCCAATAGCGGGCCACGTGCCAGGGTCAGGTGCATCTCGTCATTGGAGAACACCTTGTTGATCGCATCGAAGCTGTAAGCGGCCACCGTATTTTCGCTACGGCGCGTGCGTGCCCAACGCTGCAGCCGATGCGATGCGCCCCAGTCCTGGCGGCGCTGCCGGGCTGCATGCACCAGATCACGCAGGCCCGCCACATCACGCAAACCCAGGTTCACGCCTTGCCCGGCCAGCGGATGCACCACATGCGCGGCATCGCCCAGGGTCAATACGCGCCCGGCGACATACGCCGTGGCCAGCTGCCGGCGCAGCGGGAATGCCGCCCGCGCCGAAACCAGACGCATCTCCCCTAGTCGGCCGGCAAAGGCATTGGTCAGCTCACGGTTGAAGCTGTCCTCATCCAGCGCCAGCACGCGCTCGGCCTCTGCATCCGGCAAGGTCCAGACAATGGAGCTGCGGTTGCGAGCAAACGGCAGCACCGCCAGCGGACCGGTGGCAAGGAAACGCTGCCAGGCGGTGTCTTCATTCGGCAAGGCGCTGTCCACATAGGCCACCACACCGCGCTGACCATAGTCATGGCGGCTGACATCCAGACCGGCCAAGGTACGCAGCGTGGATTCTCCACCATCGGCGGCAATCGCGATTGATGCCTCCACGCGGCGGCCATCATCCAGGCGCAGACGCACGCCTTCTGCATCCTGCTCCATCGCCTCCACCCGCGCCGGGCAGTACAGCTGTACCCCTGCCGCCGGCAAGGCCGCCCATAGACGGTCGACCAGCAGGCCGTTCTCGACGATCCAGCCCAGCTCGCGGCGACCGAGCGTATCGGCATCAAAGGTCAGATCACCGCCGCCAGCAGCATCCCAAACCCGCATGCGCCGATAAGCGTGCGCGCGGGCCTGGTCCACCTGTTTCCACACACCCAAGGTATCCAGCAACGCCGCGTTGTCCGCAGCAAAGGCGAACACCCGCAGGTCCGGCTTGAGCGGCGACCACGGTGGCGGCTCGCGGCCTTCCACCATCGCCACCTGCAGACCCTCCTGCGCCAACGCCAGCGCGCAGGCTGCACCCACCACGCCGCCACCGACGATTACCGCATCCCATTGTCCGCGTCGGCTCATCGCGCTTCGCTCCTGCACAATTCGGGCACCTGACCACGGAAGCCCATCGCTCCGCCGACCAAGAAGGACTGCAGCCCCGGGGCCTGCGCCGCAGCGACAAGCCCCAGGCTGCGCAGCGGCCGTATCAATGGCGTGGCATTGCTGGTCAAACGCGCAAGTCCATCGGAGAACGCCAGCGTCTGCTCGCGGTCCGGGCCGCGCCGTGTCACATAGGCCTGCAGCAGTAGATCGCTGCCCGCATCCTGTGCGCCATCTTCAATCAATTCGGCCAGGGTCAGCGCATCACGCAGGCCCAGGTTGAAGCCCTGCGCACCCAGCGGATGGATGGTCTGCGCCGCGTTGCCCAGCAGCAGCGCGCGCTCGCCCACCAGCTTCTGCGCCAGCACCTGGATCAGCGGGTAGGCGCTGCGCGGGCCGCTTTCCAGCAGCCGCCCGGCGCGCCAACCCACGGCGGCCTGCAGCCGCGCCAGCCACGCGGCATCGTCCAGCGCCATCACCGCATCAGCCTCATCGCGGGCCACGCCGTGCACTACGCCGTAATGGCGGTCGCCGCGCGGCAGCAGCGCGGTGGGGCCGGTATCGGTGAAGCGCTCATAGGCACTGCCGTCCGGTGCCTTGGCCGCGCGTACCCGGGCCACGAACAGGGTCTGCTCGTAGTCGTGTTCGCTGACATCGATGCCCAAGGCCTTCCGAACCGCGCTGCGGGTGCCATCAGCGCCAACCACCAGCCGCGCATGCAGGCGCTGTTCGCCGGCCTCGTCGGCAAGGATCAGCTCGCGACGGCCATCGCTGCTCGCACCCAGGCCGACGAAGCGGGCCGGGCGGTAGCGGGTCAGGTGCTGCAGCTCGGCCAGCCGGGCTTCCAGCGCCTCGCCGAAGTCCCGCGCCACCACTACCTGACCGAAGGCCTCACGGCCGTAATCGCTGGCCTGCATCACCACCCGGCCGAAATCACCGGCACGGCTGACATGGATGCGGCGGATCGGTCCGCCCGGGTTGGCCAGTTTCTGCATCACCCCCAACGCGGTCAGGGCATTGACGGTGGCGGCGGCAAAGCTGAGGTTGCGTTGGTCGAATACCGCCGGCATCACCCCGCCCGGAGTCGCCTCTACCAGGCCTACATCCAGCCCCAGCCGGTCCAGTGCGATGGCCAGACTGGCACCGACCAGTCCGCCGCCGACGATCACTACGTCATGGTTCTTGCTCATGGGCCAATGATACGGGGGATCACCCCTGCGATTGCGCGGGCCCATGCCGCAGCGCAACCGCAGGTTCACCCCCACTGCGGCTAGAATGGCGGCCTGATTATCGGAAACCGCCACCCATGACCGCCAACGTCCAACGCGCCTTCATCCTGTCCCTGCTCGTGCTGCTGATGGCTGGCACCCGCATCAACCACTTCGCACCGGTCCCGGATGCATCGTGGGCGGTGTTCTTCATTGGCGGTTTCTACCTGCGCAACTGGACCCGCTGGGCGTTCCCACTGTTGATGGGCCTGGCCGTGGTGGTCGACTGGGCGGTGATTTCCAGCCAGGGCATGAGCTTCTGGCAGCATTACTGCGTCTCGGCCGCCTACTGGATGCTGATCCCGGCTTATTTCGCGATGTGGGCCGGCGGCATGCTGCTGCGTCGTTACTACCGCAGCGCCAGCCTCAAGTCGCTGGGCCTGCTGGCCGCCACCGTGATTGGTTCGGTCGCCCTGTGCCACCTGATCGCCCAAGGCAGCTTCTACTGGATCAGCGCCTCGGTCGCCGAGCCGAGCTTCGCCGGCTGGGCCAAGAACTACAGCGACTGGTTGCTGCCGTACATGCAGAGCGCCGCCATTTACATCGGTGCCGCCGCGCTGGTACAGGTTGCCGTTGAAGCCACCAACAAGCAGTCGGCCGCTGGCCGTATTGCCCACTAAGGGCGCGCCGAGCAATGGGTAACCGCCTCTCCAAGATCTACACCCGCACCGGCGACGATGGCAGCACCGGCCTGGGCGATGGCAGCCGTACCGGCAAGGATTCGCTGCGGGTCAACGCCTATGGCACCGTCGATGAGGCCAACTCGGCCATCGGCGTGCTGCTGGCCGTGCACCTGCCGCAGGACATCCGCGACCTGCTGACCACCATCCAGCACCAGCTGTTCGACCTCGGCGGCGAGCTGTGCATCCCCGGCCACGCCGCCATCCATGGCGCCGATATCGACGCGCTGGAGCAGCACCTGGACCGCTACAACGACGACCTGCCGCCGCTGAAGGATTTCATCCTGCCAGCCGGCGGTGAAGGTGCCGCGCGCTGCCACCTGGCCCGCACCATCGTGCGCCGGGCCGAGCGTGAAACCGTGGCGCTGGCCCGGGTGGAGGACATCCGGGCCGAGGCGGTGCGCTATCTGAACCGCCTGTCCGACCTGCTGTTCGTGCTTTCACGCGTGCTTGCCCGGGCCGATGGCCAGGGCGAGGTGCTTTGGAACCACGAACGCCGTCACGGCTGATCCCTCCCTCCTACACGACGCCGCGTCCTGCGCGGCGTCGCCGGTTACAGTGCGGCCATGCTGGTATTCACCCACCCCGCCTGCCTTGAACACGATCCCGGTATCGACCACCCCGAGTCGCCGGAGCGCCTGCACGCCGTCATTTCGGCCCTGCGTGAGGAGTTTCCGGATCAGCTGGAATGGCGCAACGCGCCGGCGGCCAAGCTCGGCGAACTGGCGCGGGTCCACACCCGCGAGCTGATCGACGCCATGCTGCAGGTGCAGACCGCCGCCCTGCGGCGCATCGACCTGGACACCTTCACATCGCCCGGCTCGGCCAGCGCCGCCCTGCATGCCGCCGGGGCCGGCGTGGCAGCGGTGGATGCGGTGATGCTGGAAGAGGGCAACCCACGCGTGTTCTGCGCGGTCCGCCCGCCCGGTCACCACGCCACCGCCGACACTGCGATGGGCTTCTGCCTGTTCAACAACATCGCCGTGGCCGCCGCCTACGCCCGTGACAAATATGGGCTGGAGCGGGTGGCCATCGTCGATTTCGACGTCCACCACGGCAATGGCACCCAGGCCATCTTCGAAACCGACCCGAAAATCGCCTACTACAGCAGCCACCAGTCCGGCCTGTTCCCGTTCTCAGGCAGCATGCGCGAGCGCGGGGTCGGCAATATCTGCAACATCCTGCTGCCGCCGGGCAGCGGCGGCTTCCGCTTCCGCAACACCTGGGCCGACGAGATGCTGCCGCAGATCGAGGCCTTCCGGCCGCAGCTGCTGTTCATTTCAGCCGGTTTCGACGCCCATATGCGCGACCCGCAGGCCGACCTGATGGTCGAAACCGAGGATTTCGGCTGGCTGACCGCCGAGCTGGTCCTGCTGGCCCAGCGCCATTGCAGCGGCCGTGTGGTGTCCATGCTGGAGGGCGGCTACGACCTGCAGGCCCTGCGCGAATGCAGTGTCGCGCATGTCCAGGAACTGCTCGCAAGCCGTTGATGGATGAACCCTGCCCGGCCCGTCCGGCAGGCTTTCATTGCCCCCATGCAGGCGATGCGGCAAGCTAGCGGCCGTTTTCCCCCGAATGCGAACCGCGTGCGCCGAGCTCTCCGCCTGCTTCCCCTGCCCTTGGGCATTGCCATCTGCCTGCCCGCCTGGGCCGACGAGAAGCCGGTGAACTGGGGCCTATGCCCAGCCACCGACACGATCCCAGCGTTCGATGGCGCTCCGCCGGCAGACCCTGCCGCCGCGGCCAACCGCGAGCAGTTGCCGACATCCATCGACGGCAACGAGCTCACCGGCACAAGCACGGCCCCGCAATACCAGGGCAATGTGCTGCTCAAGCGCGGCGACCAGTTCATGGGCGCGGACAACATGCGCATGGACATCGAAAGCGGCAATTACATCGCCGAAGGCAATGTCCGTTATTCGGATTCCTCGATTCGGATGGTGGCCGAACGCGCCGAGGGCAATCAAGACACGGATTCGCACAAGATCAGTGACATCCGCTACCAGCTGGTTTCCCGGCGCGGCAACGGCTCGGCCGACTCGGTGGACCTGCAGGGTTCGACCGGGCAGATGCACCACTCCAGCTACACCACCTGCGATCCCTCGCAGCCGATCTGGAAGCTGGTAGCGCCGCAGATCGACGTCGACAACGACGAAGGCTTCGGTACCGCGCGCAACGCAGTGCTGCGCATCGGCAAGGTGCCGGTGCTGTATGCGCCCTACTTCAAGTTCCCGATCGACGACCGCCGCATGACCGGCCTGCTCTATCCCAAGCTGAGCATGTCCGGGCGCAACGGGTTCGACTACGCGCAGCCGATCTACTTCAATCTGGCGCCGAACTACGACGACACCCTGACCCCGCGCTACATGAGCAAGCGCGGGCTGATGCTCAACAACGAGTTCCGCTATCTGTATTCCGGCGGCCGTGGCCAGCTCGACACCAGTTACCTGCCAAACGACTCACTGCGCGACCGTGATCGCAGCAGCCTGTCGTTCTACGGCTACCACAACATCGACAAGCACTGGCAGGCGCGGGCCAACCTGGCCTGGGTCAGCGACGAACGTTACGTCGAGGACTTCGCCAACCGCCTCAACGGCATCACCGCCTCCAACATGCAGAGCACCGCTGGCCTGTATGGCACCGGCCGCACCTGGACCGCCGGCATCATGGCCGACGAATGGCAGCTGACCGATTACACCTTGACCGAGCAATCCCTGCCTTACAGCCGCCAACCGCGCCTGTTCGCCACCTGGGACGATTCCTTCGGCCGCTGGTTTGAAGCCGGCGTGTATGCCGAAGCGGTGCGCTTCACCCACGATGACATCCGTCACAAGATGCTGGATGCCGATGGCGAATACATCCGCACCGGCGATGTCACCAGGATGTACGGCGGTTCGCGCCTGGATATCAAGCCCTACGTCTCGATGCCGCTGGGCGGCGGGGCCTGGTACATCACCCCGACCCTGGCCTGGCGTTACACCGCCTATGACCTGGAGCGTGGGCTGGCCGATGACATCCGCGCCCAGCAGTTGCGGGCCGCCGGCATCGACCCGGCCACCGCCACCCCGGAGCAGCTGCGCGGCAATACCTCGCCTACGCGCAGCATGCCCATCGCCAGCCTCGACATGGGTCTGTTCTTCGACCGTGAGACCACGCTCGGGGGCAAGTCCTACCTGCACACGCTGGAACCGCGCCTGTTCTACCTGAACACGCCGTACCGCGACCAGTCGGACCTGCCGCTGTTCGACACCCGCGCCTTCACCTTCAGCTGGGGCCAGCTGTTCCGCGACTCGCGCTTCACCGGCGCCGACCGCCAGAACGATGCCAACCAGCTGACCACGGCGCTGACCACGCGCCTGATCCGGCAGGCCGATGGCCGCGAAAAGCTGTCGGCCAGCATTGGCCAGATCACCTATTTCGAAGACTCCCGGGTCACCGTCAACCCGGGCGACCCGGTGGTGAGCGAAAGCAAGTCCGCCTGGGTGGCCGACCTCAACTGGGCGCTGACCGACCGCTGGACCCTCGGTTCCACCTACCAGTGGAATCCCAAGTTCCGCAAGGAAGACCTGGCCAGCGTGCGTGCACGCTACCTGCTGCCCGACGACGGCGTGATCAACCTGAGCTACCGCTACCGCGGCAATCCCACCGACGGCACCGACCAGCTCAAGCAGGCGGACTTCTCCTTCCTGTACCCGATCAACCCGCGCTGGAGCATCGTCGGCCGCTACTACTACTCCATGCTCGACCACAAGCCGCTGGAAATCATCGGTGGCGTGCAGTGGGACAGCTGCTGCCTGGCTGTGCGTGCACTGGCCCGCCGTTACGTCAAAAACCGCGAAGGTGACCTCAACAATTCGTTCCAGATCGAGTTCGTGCTCAAGGGCCTGAGCTCGGTTGGACAGGACACGGACCGCACCTTGCGCCGTGCTATTCTCGGCTACAACCGAGACGACCTCTACCTCGTTCCGCCGAGCAACATCGAAGCGAACGACGACGACTACGATCCCAACCAGATTCCATGACCAAGACCCTTCCTGCAGTCCTCGCCACCTTGTTGGCGTTCTCCGGCGTTGCCGCCCCGGCTGTTGCACAGCAGACGCAACCGCTGGATCGCATCGCCGCCATCGTTGACGAGGGCGTGATCCTGCAGAGCGAACTGCAGCGTGCGGTCGCCAATATCAAGAGCCAGTACGCCGGCCGCGAAGCCCAGCTGCCGCCCGACTCGGTGCTGGAGCGCCAGGTGCTGGAGCGTCTGGTCCTGGTCAAGCTGCAGGTGGCACGCGCCGACGGCAGCGGCATCCGCGTCAGCGACGAGGAACTGAACCACGCCATCAGCAGCATTGCCCAGCAGAACGGCACCAGTGTGGATGGCCTGCGCCAGCGCCTGGCCCAGGACGGGATCGGTTTCCCCGACTTCCGCAACTCCGTCCGCGAGGAAATCATCACCCAGCGCCTGCGCCAGAGCTTTGCGCAGAGCCGCATCAGCGTCAGCGAAGGTGAAGTGGATGCCGCGCTGGCCCAGCAGAATGCCGGCGGCGCCCAGTTCCATCTGGCGCACATCCTGATCGCACTGCCCGAAGGTGCCAGCGCCGAGCAGATCGCCACCGGCCAGAGCAAGGTCGACGGCGTCAAGGGCCTGCTGGACAAGGGTGAGCTGGACTTCTCCGCTGCTGCCGTCCGCTACTCGGACAGCCCCAACGCGCTGGAAGGCGGCGACCTGGGCTGGCGGAGTGCCGACGAAATCCCCAACGCGTTCGCCAACCAGATCAAGACCATGAAGGCCGGCGACGTGCTCGGTCCGATCCGCGGCCCGAGCGGCTTCCAGCTGCTCAAGCTGGTGGAAGTGCGTGACGGCGATGCCGGCGGCGATGGCCAGAAGGTCACCGAATACCACGCCCGCCACATCCTGGTGCGCGTCACCGACCAGGTGGATGATGCCGCCGCCAAGGCCAAGATCGAGACCCTGCGCGCCCGCATCAACGGCGGCGCCGATTTCCAGACCGTGGCCAAGGAGTCCTCGGACGACACCAACAGCCGTGGCCAGGGCGGTGATCTGGGCTGGTTCCCGGCCGACGCGTTTGGTCCGGAGTTCGGCAAGCAGGTTGAAGGCCTGGCCGACAACGGCGTGGGCACCCCGTTCCGCACCGACGCCGGCTGGCACATCGTGCAGCGCGTGGGTTCGCGCCAGACCGACGTCAGCGACAACAACAAGCGCGCGCAGATCCGTGAACAGATCGGCCGCCGCAAGCTGGACGACGAGTACAACCGTTTCCTGCAGGAACTGCGTGGCGAAGCCTACGTCAGCTTCCGCAGCGGTGACCGTGCCGAAGGCACAGCCGACTCGGCGACCACGCCGGCCGAACCGGCCAAGCCCTGATCCATGGCTGCCCAGCTCGCTCTGGTTCCGGGCGAGCCCTCCGGGATCGGCCCGGAACTTTGCATTCGTCTTGCCCAACAGCCGCGCAGTGACTGCCGGCTGTTGGCGTTTGCGGACCCGGATACTTTGCGGGCCGCCGCCAGTGCGCTGAAGCTGCCGCTGCAGCTGCTGCCGGAGCACGCACACGCCCGCCACCCCGGCGACCTGCGCCTGCGTGAAGTCCGCAATGCCAGCCCCTCGCAGTTCGGCCAGGCCGACCCACGCAATGCGCGCGCGGTGATCGATGCCCTGCTCGGCGCCGGTCAAGCCTGCCTGGACGGCAGCCTTGATGGCGTGGTCACCGGCCCGGTGCACAAGGCGGTGATCAACCAGGGCGGTATCGCCTATAGCGGCACCACCGAGCTGCTGGCCAACCAGGCCGGCGTCGAAGTGGTGATGATGCTGGCCAATGACATCGTGCGCGTGGCCCTGGCCACTACCCACCTGCCGCTACGCGACGTCGCCGACGCCATCACCGCCGACAGCCTGCGCAAGGTCGTCAGCACCACCGATGCGGCCCTGCGCCGCGATTTCGGCCTGGCGCAGCCTCGCATCGCCGTGCTCGGGCTCAACCCGCATGCCGGCGAAGATGGCCATCTGGGCCGCGAAGAGCTGGACCTGATCATTCCGCTGCTCGAGCAGTTGCGCGGTGAAGGCCTGAACCTGATCGGCCCGTTGCCCGCCGATACCGCCTTCCTGCCGGCCAAGCTGGCCGGTTTCGATGCGGTGCTGGCGATGTACCACGACCAGGGCCTGCCGGTGCTCAAGTACAGCGGTTTCGAGCAGGCCACCAATATCACCTTGGGCCTGCCCTACCCGCGTGTCGCGGTGGACCATGGCACCGCCCTGGACCTCGCCGGCAAGGGCGTGGCCGACCCCTCCAGCCTGTTTGCGGCGACAGCTTTATGCGCGCAGCTGGCTGCACAACGTAAAATCAGCACATGAATTCAGATCATTCCCCGCGCACCGGCTTCACCGCCCCGGCGAAAAAGCAGCTCGGCCAGCACTTTCTGGCCGACAAGTACTACGTCGAGAAGATCGTACTGGCGGTTGACCCGAAGGGCGACGACCGTCTGGTCGAGATCGGCCCGGGCCAGGGCGCCATCACCTTCCCGCTGCTGCGCCGCCATCCCAGGCTGACCGTCATCGAGTTCGATCGCGACCTGATCGCGCCGCTGACCGAAGCCGCCGCACCGCTGGGCGAGCTGACCATCGTCCACAGCGATGTGCTGCGGGTGAACTTCACCGAGCTGGCAGCCGGCGGCACCATCCGTCTGGTCGGCAATCTGCCTTACAACATCTCCTCGCCGATCCTGTTCCACGCACTGGACCACGCCGCCGCGATCTCGGACATGACCTTCATGCTGCAGAAGGAAGTGGTCGACCGCATGGCCGCCGGCCCCGGCAGCAAGGTTTACGGCCGCCTGAGCGTGATGCTGCAGGCATTCTGCGAGGTACGCGCCTTGTTCGTGGTGCCGCCGGGCGCGTTCCGGCCGCCGCCGAAGGTGGATTCTGCCGTGGTGCGGCTGATTCCGCGTGATCCGGCCAGCGTCGGCATCAATGACCGCAAGCGCTTTGCCGACGTGGTCAGGGCTGCCTTCGGCCAGCGCCGCAAAACCCTGCGCAACGCCCTCAACGGGGTCATCGATCAGGCCCAGTTCGAAGCTGCCGGCGTGCGCAGTGATGCCCGCGCCGAACAGCTGGAAGTTGCCGATTTCATCAGGCTTGCCAACCTGCCGCACGAATAAGCGCTGCATACACGCAAACCGATCACCTGCTTTTGCTTACACTCCTCCCATGGAAGACACCCGCCACTACGCGATCGAGATCGAGGTCTCGCCTCGTTTCATCGACGACCAGTCGGCCCCTGAAGACGGCCGTTTTGCGTTCGCCTACACGATCCGCATCCACAACCGCGGCACCATGCCGGCCCGGCTGATCAGCCGCCATTGGCGCATCACCGACGGCGAAGGCCGGGTCGAGCACGTGGATGGCGACGGCGTGGTCGGCGAACAGCCACGGCTGCGCCCCGGCGAAGAGTTCCGTTACACCTCCGGGGTGATGCTCGGCACCGATCGCGGCACCATGCAAGGCCACTACGACATGATCGCCGACGACGGCACCGAGTTTGCCGCGCCGATCGCGCCGTTCGTACTCGCCATTCCAAGGACGCTGCACTGATGGCGACCTGGGCAATCGGCGACCTGCAGGGCTGCTACGACGTCACCCAGCGGCTGCTGGAGAAAATCAACTTCGACCCGGCGGCGGACAAACTGTGGTTTGCCGGCGACCTGGTCAATCGTGGCGGGCAATCGCTGGAGACGCTGCGGCTGGTGCATTCCCTGCGCGAGCACAGCGTCACCGTGCTCGGCAACCATGACCTGTCGCTGCTGGCCATCGGTGCCCGCAGCGAAGAGGAACAGCGCAAGGTCAACCCGGACCTGCAGCGCATCGTGCTGGCCGAGGACCGCGACGTACTGCTGGACTGGCTGCGCCTGCAGAAGCTGGTGCACGTGGACCGCGACCTGGGCTGGATGATGTTCCATGCCGGGCTCGCCCCGAAGTGGACCGTGGCGCTGGCCGAGAAGCACGCCCGCGAGGTCGAGCAGCAGCTGCATGGCAATGGCTACCGCAAGCTGTTCCGCAACATGTATGGCGACAAGCCGGCCTGGTCGCCGGGCCTGAGTGGCTATGACCGCTCGCGCGCCATCATCAACATCTTCACCCGCATGCGTTACTGCACCCCGAGTGGGCGTATCGGCATGGAAGACAAGGGCACGCCCGGTACCCAGCCGCAGGGCATGTACCCGTGGTTTGAAGTACCGGGGCGGGTCGAACGCGAGTTGAAGATGGTCTGCGGCCATTGGTCGGCGCTGGGCCTGACCATCACCCAGGGCGTGCACGCCATCGATACCGGTGCGGTCTGGGGTGGCAAGCTGACCGCACTGCAGTTGGACAGTGAAGACCTGCGCGTGGTGCAGGTTCCGGGCCGCGATGTACCGGCACCGGTGCCAGGCCAGCATCCGCCGCGCAAGCCGCGCGTGGAGCCCAAGGTCGTCGAGACCAAGCCCGAAGCCAAACCAGAACCACGCAATGAAACACCCCGCCCCGAGCGCAGCGGCGAACATCGCCGTCGCCCGCGCCGGCATCGCCCGCGCGGCAAGAGCGGCAACGGCGGCAATGGCGGCAATGGCAACCCTGCGCCGCCCAGCGGCAACGGACCGGCTGCGTGAGGCGCTGGCCATCAGCGCTGACGCTGATGGTCATCGCACTGTTGGCTGCCTGCCGCCCGCAAAGCGAAGGCAGCGCCGCAAGTCCGCAGACACCCCAACCGATTGAGCAAACCGCGCCGCTCGCATCGCCACCATTGGTGGCCGCTGCGCGTGCGCAGGTCGGGGTGACTACCCGCTACGACCCGGCCTATTTCTCCCTGCCCTATCCCAAGGGCGATCCGCCGCCTGATCGCGGCGTCTGCACCGATGTGGTGATCCGCGCTTTGCGCACACAAGGCGTTGATCTGCAGCAGCGCGTCCACGACGACATGCGCGCGAACTTCGGCGCCTACCCGCAGCTATGGGGTTTATCGCGACCGGACCGGAATATCGACCACCGCCGCGTGCCCAACCAGATGCGCTGGTTCCAGCGCCAGGGCTGGGAGCTGCCGATCAGCGCACTGGCCGATGACTATGCGCCCGGCGACATCGTGGCGTGGAAGCTCAACGGCAACGGCCTGCTGCACGTGGGTATCGTTTCGGACCGGCGACTGGAAGACGGCACGCCGCTGGTGCTGCACAACATCGCGCAAGGGACGCAGGAGCAGGATCTGTTGTTCCGGCACAGCATCATCGGGCATTACCGGATGCCGGGGTGATGGGCTCTCGTGCGAGGCTCTGAAAGCCAAGCGCAAAGCGCTACCCCTCCCCAACCCTCCCCTTGGCTACGCCAAAGGGAGGGAGCTGACCTCGCCGGCTGTGCACCATCCCGCGCGAAGACAAGGCTGTTACCCCCTCCCTTTGGCGCAGCCAAGGGGAGGGTTGGGGAGGGGTAGCTTCAAGCTCCAGCTTGAAACCAGCTCAGCGCCGCCCGTAATGCACGAACCGGAACGAAAATGCATGCCGCTCATCGGCTGCATGCACCTGGCTGTCCAGCTCACGCCACAGCGCCGGGTCAACCTCCGGAAAATGCGTATCGGCCACCACCTCGGTATCCACCAAGGTCAGGTACAGATCGGTAGCCTGATCCATCAGCAGGCGATAGATCTCACCACCACCAATCACGCATAACTCTTCGGCACCCTCGCCCGTCGCAATCGCACGCGCCTCGTCCACCGAAGCCACCGCCTGCATGCCGGCAAACGGTACCTGCCCGCTGCGGGTCAACACCAGGTTGGTCCGCCCCGGCAACGCACGTCCCAGCGACTGCGCCGTCTTGCGCCCCATCAGGATCGGCTTGCCGAGCGTCAGCGCCTTGAAGTGCTTGAAATCATCGGGCAGGTGCCACGGCATCGCATTGTCATGGCCAATGCCGTGATTGCGATCCAACGCAGCAATCATCGACAGCTTCATCACACCGCCACCGGCGCCTTGATGGCCGGATGCGGGTCGTAGCCGTCGATGCGGATGTCATCGAACTGAAAGCCGAACAGATCGGTCACATCCGGGTTCAACCACAGCTTGGGCAGCGCGCGCGGCGTGCGTGACAGCTGCTCGCGCGCCTGTTCGTAGTGGTTGGAATAGATATGCGCATCGCCCAGCGTGTGCACGAAATCGCCCACGCCCAAACCCGTGGCCTGCGCCACCATATGCGTCAGCAACGCGTAGCTGGCGATGTTGAACGGCACGCCGAGGAAGATGTCGCCGCTGCGCTGGTACAGCTGGCAGCTGAGCTTGCCGTCGACCACGTAGAACTGGAACAGGTTGTGGCAGGGCATCAGCGCCATCTGCGACAGCTCGCCCACATTCCAGGCGCTGACCACCAGCCGCCGCGAATCCGGATTGCGCTTGATCTCTTCCACCAGCCACTGCATCTGGTCGATCTCACGGCCATCGGCGGTGGCCCAGCTGCGCCATTGCTTGCCGTAGACCGGGCCGAGGTCGCCATTGGCATCGGCCCACTCGTCCCAGATGTTGACCTTGTTGTCCTTGAGGTAGGCGATATTGGTATCGCCCTTCAGGAACCACAGCAGCTCGTGGATGATCGAGCGCAGGTGCAGCTTCTTGGTGGTGACCAGCGGGAAGCCCTGGTTGAGGTCGAAGCGCATCTGCCAACCGAACACGCTGCGCGTGCCGGTGCCGGTGCGGTCGGACTTCTCGGTACCGTGCTCCATCACATGCTGCAGCAGATCCAGATATTGCTTCATGCCTTCTTCTCTTCCAGTGGGAGCACCGGCTGCAACACCGGCGCGCGGCGAGACATTGCCAGCAACACCAAGCCCAGCACGATCAACGGCAGGCTCAGGATCTGGCCACGGGTCAACCAATCAAACGCTACATACACGCCGTTGTCGGGCATGCGCACAAATTCGACCAGGAAGCGGAAGCTGCCATACAGCAGCGCGAACATGCCGGACACCGCATATCGCGGGCGCGGCTTCAGCGAGTAGAACCACAGCACCAGGAACATCACCAGGCCTTCCAGCAGTGCTTCATACAGCTGCGAAGGATGGCGCGCGTACTGGGTGAGCAGGCCAGCGGCGTAATCCTGCTGGATCTGTACGGCCGACAGCAGCTGCTCCATCGCCGGCAAACCGGCCGGGATGTCCTTCAGCGGCGAATGCGGGAACACCACGCCCCAAGCGGCATTGGTGAACTTGCCGTACAGCTCGCCACCAATGAAGTTGCCCAAACGGCCGAAGCCCAGGCCCAGCGGTACCAGCGGCGCAACGAAGTCGATGGTGTCGAAGAAATGCAGCTTGTGCTTGCGCGTCCACCACCAGCCAGCGATCAATACGCCGAGCAGGCCACCGTGGAAACTCATGCCGCCTTCCCAGACCCGCAGCAGGATCAGCGGATTGGCGAGGAAGTCGGCGGTTGCGTAGAACAGCATGTAGCCGATACGCCCGCCCAGCACCACGCCGAGCATCGCGTAGAACAGCAGGTCGGAGAAGCCGTTCATGTCCACGCCCGGCAGGCGCCCGGCAAGGATGCGGCTGCGGCCCAGCCACCAGGCGGCGGCAAAACCGAGCAGGTACATGATGCCGTACCAGTGCACATCGATCGGCCCCAGCGAGAAAGCGATGGGATCTATGTCATGTAGAAAGAGCATGCGGGCACTGTCAGGCGAACCAGCCCCTATTCTCGGGGTAGCAGCCCTTGCCACTCAACCCATGATTCAGCCGAAGACCTGCGGGCGGTCAGGCAACTCGTTGCGCTGACGCCCCGCCGGATCAGGCGGAAAGTGTGCTCCCAGCAGCTGCGAGACCTCATCCACCGCCGCCAACACCGCCGCCTCCTGGCTGTTTCCGTTCAGCTGCTGACGCAGGTGGTCGCAGATCAGTTGCCATTGCGCGGCATCCACCCGTGCCTGCAGGCCACGGTCGGCCACGATCTCGATGGCATGGTCGGCCAGCAACAGGTAGATCAGCACGCCGTTGTTGGCCTCGGTATCCCAGGTGCGCAACAAGGCGAATGCATGTTCGGCCCGGGCACGCGCGGTGGTGCCCTTCCACAGCAAGGCCAACGGCAGATCGGATTCCACCGCGAACATCACCTGCCCGCCGTGCAGGCGCTCACCTTCGGCAATGGCATGGGCGATCCGGTCCAGGCTGGCTTCCGGGAATGCGGCATGCGCGGAGGGAGCAAAGAAATGTCGTAACCAGCGCATCACCAGCTCCCCGAGGCGCCACCGCCTCCCGAACGTCCACCACCACCGCCCCAACCACCGCCTCCGCCGAAGCCGCCTCCGCCACCAAAGCCACCGCTACCACCGAAGCCGCCTCCGCCGCCCCAGCCACCGCCGCTGGCAAAACCACCGCTGGAGCCTTTGCCCAGCGACAACAGGAAGGCAACCAGCGCGGCAATACCACCGCCAACCACCGACAGCAGCAGCCAACCGGCAGCGCCGGCAATCAGCCCGGAGACCACGCCACGTATCGGCCGCGGCAGCTTGGCCAACAGCATGCGCATGAAGGTGGAAGCAAACACACCGATCATGATCGCGAAGAAGAAGATCGAATCACCACTCCCGCCGCCACCATCGCGGTTGCTGCTGACCGGCGTCGGCAGCTCCTCGCCATCGATGATCTTGACCAGCACCGCGCTGGCGGCGGTGATGCCGCCGGCGTAGTCGTTCTGGCGGAAATGCGGCACCAGGTATTCCTGGATCACCCGGTTGGCAATGGCATCGGGGATGGCACCTTCCAGTCCGTAGCCGGGTTCGATCCGCACCCGCCGGTCATCCTTGGCCACCAGCAGCAACACGCCATCATCCACGCCCTTGCGGCCTATCGCCCACTGGTCGAAGACGCGGGTGCTGTACTGGGCGATGTCCTCGGGCTGGGTGGTCGGCACGATCAGCACCTGCAGCTGCGCACCCTTGCGCTGCTGCAGGGCCAGGGCCTGCTGCTCCAGCGCCTGCTTCTGCGCCGCATCGAGGGTGCCGGTGGTATCGACCACGGGCGAATCCAGCGGCGGGATCGGCGCCAGTTGCTGGGCCTGCAACGCACCCGCCCAGCCCAGGCCGAGCAGGCATAGCAACAGGCCAAAGCGCTGCAGCATCGCGCTCATCGCGCGCGGCTCACTGTGCCGGTGCGGGCTGCGGCGGCGTCTGCTGCGGCGCGGCCGGCTGGGTACCGAAGCTCACGGTCGGCGGCTGGGCGATCTGCGCCTCGTTGTCGACGGTGAAGTTGGGCTTGGCCGCATAGCCGAACATCTTGGCGGTGATCACCTGCGGGAACGAGCGGATGTAGGTGTTGTAGTCCTGCACCAGCTGGATATAGCGGCCACGCGCCACGGTGATGCGGTTCTCGGTGCCTTCCAGCTGCGCCTGCAGGTCACGGAAGTTCTGGTCCGACTTCAGCGTAGGGTAGTTCTCGCTGACCACCAACAGCCGCGACAGCGCGCTGCCCAGCTCGCCCTGCGCCTGCTGGAACTGCTTGAGCGAATCGGCATCGTCGGCATTGACCTGGATCTGCCCGACCTTGGAACGGGCATTGGTGACCTCGGTCAGCACCTGCCGTTCCTGCTGGGCATAGCCCTGCACGGTATTGACCAGGTTGGGAATCAGGTCGGCACGGCGCTTGTACTGGTTGACCACCTCGGACCAGCCGGCCTTGACCGCCTCGTCCTTCTGCTGGATGGCGTTGTAGCCACAGCCGGAAATGGAAATCACCGCGATGACAAGCAACATCAGGCGAAGGTACTGGCGCATGGGTCGGACCCTGGATGGCGGGAGTGCCGAGCATGCCACGTTGCCTGTTCAAGGTATGCAAAGACTGGGGCCGGCAGCGCCCCCGGGCTCCCGGTTGTGGGAGCGGCGTAAGCCGCGAAGCTGACCATGCTCGGCCCGCTGGCAATTGTGGCAACCGGCGATGTGCCAGCTTCGCGGCTGACGCCGCTCCTGCAAAACCACCCGCTTCGCGGCTTATGCCGCTCCCACAAAAAAAAGACAAAGGGCCGGCATAGCCGGCCCTTTGGGTCCTGTCATCGGCCGACGCTGCCGGCCAATCAAGCGCTTACCAGTTGTCCGAGCCCGGCACGTGGTGAGCCTTGGCGTTGCGGCGCATCAGCAGGTTCAGCCATTCCACCAGGATCGAGAAACCCATCGCCGCATAGATGTAGGGCTTGGGCACGTGCACGTCCAGACCATCCAGCACCAGCACCGCGCCCACCATCAGGATGAAGGCCAGCGCCAGCAGCTTCACGGTCGGGTTGGCATCGATGAAACGCCCCAGCGGGTTGGCCGCAAGCAGCATCACCGCTACCGACAACAACACCGCGCAGACCATCACCGGGACATGCGAGGCAATGCCAACGGCAGTGATCACCGAGTCCAGCGAGAACACGATGTCGATCACCGCGATCTGCGCGATCACCATGCCGAACGATGACGCCACCTTGGTCGTGGTGGGGTCTTCATCTTCGCCACCGGTAACCAGCTCGCGGATTTCCTTGATGCCCTTGTACAGCAGGAACAAGCCACCCACGATCAGCACCAGGTCACGGATTGAAATGCCCATGCCGGCCACGTTGAAGAGGTTTTTCTCCATGTGCGCCAGGTAGGCCAGCGAGATCAGCAGCATGATGCGGGTGATACAGGCCACCGCGATGCCGACCCTACGCGCCACCGGGCGCTTTTCCTCGGGCAGGCGGCCAACCGCGATGGAGATGAAGACCAGGTTGTCGATACCGAGCACGATTTCCAGCGCGCTGAGCATGAACAGGGTGACCCACACGTTCGGGTCGGCAAGAAACTCAAAAGACATGCGATCAATCCTTCAATAAAGCCATTACGTCAGTGCCACCCGGCGGCTGACTTGTCAAAAAAAGCGCGGCAGCAGAATCAGGCCCCAGCACAGCAACACGTTCATCATCAGCACGAACACCGCCGCCGAGCCCATGTCCTTGGCGCGTCCGGCCAGCACGTGGTACTCCGGGCCATAGCGTTCGATCACCGCCTCGATGGCCGAATTGGCCAGCTCCATGGCGATCACCAGCAGCATCGAGCCGATCAGCAGTACCTGTTCCACCGGGCCGTGGCCCAGCCACAGCGCCAGCGGTGCCAGTACGACGAACAGGCAGACTTCCAGCCGGAACGAGGATTCATGCAGCCATGCCGCGCACAGGCCCTGCCAGGACCACTTGGCGGCTTTGAAGATGCGCGCGGGGCCGCGCGGCATATGCCCGGTCTGGTCAGCCATGCCACACCTTGCCAGCTGCCCGATCACGGCCGAACGACAGCTTGGAGCCTGAATAAGCCCTCATGGAATGACACCGGTAGCGTGAGATTAGCCGCCAATTTTGCCACATCTGGCTTTTGCTTTCCGCCGCCCCGCCCCGCCATGGCCTCAGCGATAGTGCACGGTGGCCGTGGTGCCCTGCCCTTCGACGCTGTCCAGCGCAATCCGCCAGCCGCAGCGGTCACACAGCCGGCGCACGATTGGCAGGCCCAGGCCCACCCCCTGCTGGCGGCCGTCGTCGACCCGGTAGAAGGGTTCGAAGATGCGCGCCAGCGTCTCGTGGCTCATGCCGATGCCGGTATCGCGGACCACCACCTGCTCGGGCGTCACCCGCACTTCCACCTCGCCGGCGTCGGTATACAGGCAGGCGTTGCGCAGCAGGTTGGCCACCACCACATGCATGACCCGCGGCGGCGCCATCAGCATCGGGTTGCCTTCGACCAGCACCCGCAGCTGCACCGGCTTGCCCTGCAGCAGTTCCTCTACGTTGGCGGCTTCGTAGCGCACCACCTCGCCGACATCGAACAGCTCCGACTGCGGCTCGACATCCACTTCGCGCGCCAGCAACAGGAAGGCGTCGATCACCGCCTCCATGTCGCGCCCCGCCCGCTGGATACGCTGCAGGCTGCGCTGCAGCCGCGGGGTCAGGCCGGAATCGGCCAGGGCCATGTCACTGGCCATGCGGATCACAGTCAGCGGGGTGCGCAGTTCGTGACTGGCGTCGCGGGTGAAATTGCGCTCGCGGGCAACGTGATCGGTGACCTTGCCGGCCATGCGATGCAGGGCCAGCGCGAGTTGCCGGGTCTCGCCCTGCACTTCGGGCGGCAGGCGCTCAGGCGCCAGCTCGGCGGCGTCGGGATGGCGCGGGTCCCAAAGCGACACCCTGCGCGCCAGCCAACTGACCGGCGCCACCAGCCGCCAGGAAGCGCGATAGGTCAGCCAGGACACCGCATGGATGGCCAGCAAGATCAGCAGGACGCCGAACCAGAACACCACCCGATGTGCCGGTGAACGCTGGAACACCAGGTAAAGGCGTTCCCCTGCCTGCTGGTCCACCAGCACCAATTCATCGGAAGACGGCAGCTCATGGAAGCCCGGTGCCAGCGCGCGCAGCGGCTCGGGCACCGCCGCTGGAGCTGGTGCCGCCGCCGGTGCCTGCCCGGCAGGCTGCAGATAGCCACGGATGTTGTGGGTATTGGGCGGGGCCAGGTCCGGGACCAGGGCGCGCTGCTGCCAGTAGTACTCCGCCTCCTTGTGCAGGAGGGCATTGAGCAGGCCGTACTTGAGCACCAGCGCCATCAGATAGCCGCCCAGCAGCACAGCCAGACTCGCCAGCAGCGCCTGCACGATGAATGCCTTCCTGATCTTGCGCGGTAAACCGTACGGCATGCGCCCCCCTCGAAGCCCGCGTGATTATAGGGACTGAACCGGCGCTGCCGCAGTAATACCTGGCATGAAAAAACCGCCGCGACTCATGTTCTGCGGCGGTTTTTCCACATCCAGCCACCCCTCACGCGGCTGCCGATCAGCCCATTGACTGGCCGATGTCGGCAATGCGGTAGCCCGCGCTCTGCACGGTGTGCAGCAAGGGTCGGTCAAACGGCTTGTCGATGATCTTGCGCAGGTTGTACAGATGGCTGCGCAACGTGTCCGAGTCCGGCAAGCCGTTGCCCCAGATCTCGCGTTCGATCTCCTGCCGGGTCACCACCCGTGGCGATTCGCGCATCAGGATGGTCAACAAGCGCAGGCCAATCGGCGAGAGCTGCAGTTCGCTGCCGGCGCGGGTGGCGCGCATGCTGACCGGGTCCAGCACCAGATCGGCCACTTTCAGCACCTCGGCGCCTACCTGGCGGCGCTCACGCCGGATCAACGCACGCAGCCTGGCCTCAAGCTCCTGGATCGCGAACGGTTTGGTCAGGTAGTCATCGGCGCCGTAACCCAGACCGGTGAGCTTGTCGTCCAGGGTGTCACGCGCGGTGAGCATCAGCACCGGGGTGGACTTGCGGGCTTCGTTGCGCAGGCGCCGGCACACTTCGATGCCGTCCAGTCGCGGCAGCATCAAGTCCAGCACCACAACGTCGTAACTGTTCTCGGCGGCGAGCCGGTAGCCATCAAGGCCATCGGCTGCGTAATCCACCTCGAACCCCTTGCCTTCCAGATATTCGCCAATCATCTCGGAAATGTTGCGGTTGTCCTCGACGACCAGTACCAATCCGGACGATTCCTTTGTCTGTCGCATGGAGCCTCCTTAGTCTTCAGCTTTGTGAAAGATGCCGCACTGCTGGTGGATTCCGTGTGAAGACGCGTATCAGCCATGAAAGTGGTTGCGCCTGTAACTTATTGGCCTGGCTGACAGTTCTGCTACGCCCAGGCCTATGCTAACGGCCCGCATCGATGAAACTGGATATGGTCGCCCCGTCCTTTACCGCCTATCTGTACCCGGTACTGCTGCTGGTTGCCAGCAACGTGTTCATGACCGTGGCCTGGTATGGCCACCTGAAGTTCAAGACCGCGCCGCTGATGACAGTGATCCTGATCAGCTGGGGCATCGCTTTCTTCGAGTACTGCCTGCAGGTGCCTGGCAACCGCATGGGCAGCGCGGTGTACTCGGCGCCGCAGCTCAAGGGCGTGCAGGAAGTGATTACCCTGGTGGTGTTCGCAGTGTTTTCTGCCACCTATCTGGGGCAACCACTGAAGTGGAACCACTGGGCAGCGTTCGCGCTGATCCTGCTGGCCGCCCTGCTGATGTTCAAGGAATAAAGCAGGCCATGTGGGAGCGGGGGGGGGCGCCCGCCGCGCACAAAACAAATAGGGGCGGTGGGGGGGGGCCGCAACGAGATAAGCGGC
>NZ_JBRRBO010000041.1:0-39379 GCF_056756175.1 Stenotrophomonas sp. STEN240
GTAAACCCTCAGCCGAGCATGGCTCGGCTCTACCGTGGGGATTCCGGCATTGCCAGCTTCGCGGCTTACGCCGCTCCTACAAACAGAGCGGAGCGGCCTTGTAGTGTCGAGCCATGCTCGGCAGGGGCGTCACCGGTAAACCCTCAGCCGAGCATGGCTCGGCTCTACCGTGGGGATTCCGGCATTGCCAGCTTCGCGGCTTACGCCGCTCCTACAAACAAGACCGAGCGGGCTCAGTCTTCCAACATTTCCATCCACGTCGCCTCGGCCTGCTCCAGCTGCTGCGCCAGCACTTCGCGCTCACTGCCGAGCTTGGCCATCTTGGCCGCGTCCGCGTAATTGCCCGAATCGGCCAACTGCGCATCCACCTCCGCCAGCGACGCACCCAGCTGTTCAACCTTCTTCTCGGCCGCCTCCAGCTTGTGCGGGTTGACCGGCTTCTTGTTCGACGCCGGCTTGGCCGGAGCCACCTGCGCAACCGGTGCAGCAGCTGCCGGCTTTTCCTGGCGGTCGCTTTTGGTGCGTGCACCCTGCGCGCTGGCGCGGGTACGCAGCCATTGCGCGTATTCGTCCAGGTCGCCGGCAAACGGCTCGACCACGCCATCGGCCACGCGCCAGAACGTATCGCAGACCAGACCGATCAGATGTCGGTCATGCGAGACCATCACGATCGCGCCCTCGAACAGCGACAGCGCTTCGGCCAGGGCCTCACGCATCTCAAGATCAAGGTGGTTGGTCGGTTCGTCGAGCAGCAGCACGTTCGGCTGCTGCCAGGCGATCAGCGCCAGCGCCAGACGCGCACGCTCGCCACCGGAGAAACCATCCACGGTCTCGAACGCGCGGTCACCGGGGAAATTCCACTTGCCAAGGAAATCGCGGAACGACTGGTTCACGCCGTCCGGTGCGATCTCACGGAAGTGATCCATCGGCGTCATGCCGGCATGCAGCGACTCCACCGTGTGCTGGGCGAAGTAACCAATCTGCAGGTCCGGGTGGGCCATGCGGTCACCGGCCAGCAGCGGCAGGTCGCCGACCAGCGATTTCACCAGCGTGGTCTTACCGGCGCCGTTCGGGCCGAGCAGACCAACACGCTGGCCGGCTTCCAGGCCGAAGCCGACGTTGTCCAAAATCACCGCATCCGGTCCGTAACCGGCGGTCACGTCGTTGAGGCGGATCAGCGAGAACGGCAGCTTGGCCGGCGGCGAGAACTCGATGCGGAACTCGCGCTCGGCGCGCACCGCTTCGGTGCCGGCCATCTTGGCCAGGCGCTTCATCCGGCTCTGCGCCTGGGTGGCCTTGCTGGCCTGCGCCTTGAAGCGGTCGATGAAGCTCTGCAGATGCGCGCGCTCGGCCTGTTCCTTTTCATGCGTGATCTGCTGCTGGCGCAGGTGCTCGGCACGCTGGCGCTCGAAGTCGGTGTAACCACCGACATACAGCTTGGCGGTACCGCTATGCAGATGCAGGGTGTGGGTGGCGACGTTGTCGAGGAACTCGCGGTCATGCGAGATCAGCAGCAGCGTGCCCGGGTATTTCAGCAGCCACTGTTCCAGCCAGTACACCGCGTCCAGATCCAAGTGGTTGGTCGGTTCGTCGAGCAGCAGCAGGTCGCTGGGCATCATCAGCGCGCGGGCAAGGTTCAAGCGCGCACGCCAGCCACCGGAGAACGCCGCAACCGGGCGCTCATGGGTGTCAGCGGGGAAGCCCAGGCCGTGCAGCAGCTTGCCGGCACGCGCTTCGGCGTCATAGGCATTGAGCTCGGCCATCTTCTGGTGGGCGTTGGCAACGGCCTCCCAGTCCTCGCGCGCGGCGGCGGCAGCTTCTTCCTGCAGCACGGCGGCGACCACGTCGTCACCACCGAGCACATAGTCGATGGCGCGGTCGGCCAGCGCAGGGGTTTCCTGGGCTACATCGGCGATGCGGATCTTGCCGGGCAGCGACACGTCGCCCTTGTCGGCTTCCAGTTCACCGCGCACCGCAGCAAACAGGCTGGATTTACCTGCGCCATTACGGCCCACCACGCCCACGCGATAGCCGGCATGCAGGGTGAGGTCTACGTTGGACAACAGCAGGCGCTCGCCCCGGCGGAGGGCGAAATTACGAAGGGAAATCATGAATAGGTCCGTTATAACGAAAAGGAATGTGCATGTGAGCAGCATTCCTGCGACGCAATTCTAACGGTAACCAATACTTGACTCACCTCCTGATATCGCACGCGCCTGAACGGCGTTGTCTGACAGGAAGCAAGTACCTGTATTGCCAAATCGCCTTGTTGAATTGAAAAAAGCTTTCGAAAGCAACAATTTAGCCTAACCATCCGGTTTGACACGAGGTAAAAATTCCATTAATTCGTAATGGCGTACCGCAACAGCGGCGACCCCCAAAGCGCCAGCGATGCCGCCACTCAATACCGGAGCTGCAACCTGATGAACCGCAAGTCCAGCACCCTCGCCGTCGCAATTGCCCTCGTCCTTGGCGCCCCGGCGCTCCCCGCCCTGGCCCAGTCCAGCGCCAATACCCTGGATACAGTGATCGTTACCGGCACCCGCGTGGCCGACCGCACCGTGGCCGAATCGCAGTCGCCGATCGACATCATCACCCCCGAAATCCTGCAATCCACCGGCACCTCCGAGCTGGCCACCGCGCTGTCGCGCGCCCTGCCCTCGCTGAATTTCCCGCGCCCGGCCTTGACCGATGGCACCAGCGGCATCCGCCCGGCACAGCTGCGCGGTCTGTCCCCGGACCAGGTGCTGGTGCTGGTCAATGGCAAGCGCCGCCATACCTCGGCCATGATCAACGTCAACGGCAGCATCGGCCGTGGCGCTTCGGCCGTGGACATCAACGCCATTCCGATCGCCGCCATCGAGCGCGTGGAAGTGCTGCGTGACGGCGCCTCGGCCCAGTACGGCTCCGACGCCATCGCCGGCGTGATCAACATCGTGCTCAAGGGCAGCGGCAAGGGCGGCAGCCTGGCCGTGGATTACGGCCAGTACTCGGCCGGCGACGGCAACAAGTACCAGCTCTCCGGCGACACCGGCGTCAGCTTCGCCGACGGCCGCGGCAGCCTGCACCTGGCCGGCCAGGTCAGCCAGCAGGACGAAAGCAACCGCGCCGGCCCCTACCAGGGCACCGCACCGAATACCGGCAACTTCCCGGATATCGGCGAGAAGACCTTTGTGGTCGGCGACCCGCGCGTGGATGCTACCGCTGCCTCGGCCAATGCCAGCTTCAATTTCAGCGACAACATCAGCGGCTACGCCAACGCCCTGCTGAGCAACCGCGACATCACCTCGTTCGCGTTCTACCGCTCGCCCAACCACAGCGGCCAGAGCGCCCTGCTGGCCCAGCTCTACCCGAACGGCTACGTGCCGCAGATCAACCAGTACTCCAAGGACCGCTCCGTGGTTGCCGGCGTAAAGGGCAACACCGAAAGCGGCTGGACCTGGGACGTCAGCGTCAACCATGGTGAAAACACCCTGGATTTCCACACCCGCAACAGCCTCAACTACAGCCTGGGCGCAACCAGCCCGACCTCGTTCTACGACGGCACGCTGAAGTACCAGCAGGACATCTTCAACGCCGACTTCACCAAGGCGCTGGACTGGGGCCTGGCCTACCCGGTCACGCTGTCCTTCGGCGGTGAATACCGCCGCGAGAAGTGGGAGCAGACTGCCGGTGAACTGAATTCCTACACCGGCAGCGGTGCGCAGGGCTTCGGCGGCTTCACCCCGATCAATGAAGTGCACAAGGACCGTGACAACTATGCGGTGTATGCAGGCCTTGAAGCCGACCTTACCGACAAGTTCTCCGCCGGCCTGACCGGCCGCTACGAAGACTATTCGGACTTCGGCGACAAGTTCTCCGGCAAGCTGTCGGCACGCTATGCCTTCACCGACAAGGTCGCGCTGCGTGCCACCGCTTCCAGCGGTTTCCGTGCACCGTCGCTGGCGCAGCAGAGCTACCAGGCGGTTACCAGCTCCATCACTGATGGCGTGTTCTATGAAAAGGGCACCTTCCCGACCACCAGCGCCGCTGCCCAGGCCCTGGGTGCGGCACCGCTGAAGGCCGAGTCGTCCACCTCCTACAGTGTTGGCCTGGTGCTGCAGCCGGTGGACCGCCTGTACGTCACCGTCGATGCCTACCAGATCGACATCGACGACCGCATCGTGCTGTCCTCCAACATCAACACCACCCCGGCCGCTGCCGCGCTGCTGTCCGGCCTGGGCCTGCAGCAGGTCACCCAGTTCGCCTACTTCACCAACGGTCTGGACACCCGCACCCGTGGCGTGGACTTCGTTTCCAGCTACACCATCCCGTTCAGCGCCAGCAGCCTGGAACTGACCGCGGCCTACAGCTACAACGAAACCGAAGTGAAGAAGTTCAGCGCCTCGCCGGCGGTGTTCTCGGCACTGGGCATCACCCAGTCGCTGATCGGCCGCGATGAAATCGGCCGCATCGAGGACAGCTTCCCCAGCGACAAGGGCATCCTCAGCGGCACCTGGCGTTCGGACCGTTGGGAGCTGGGCCTGTCGGCCACCCGTTATGGCAGCTTCACCGTGCGCAACTCGGCCAGTGCCAGCCGCGACCAGACCTACGATGCCAAGTGGATCGTCGACGCTTCGGCCAGCTTCAAGCCCAGCGAAAACTGGAAGCTCACCGTCGGCGCCGACAACGTGCTGGACGAATACCCGGACCGTGTCGAGAACGCGCTGAACTCCACCTACGGGATGATGCCGTACAGCAACTACTCGCCGTTCGGCTTCAACGGCGCCTACGTCTACGGCCGCATCAGCTACACCTGGTAAGCCCGGTTTGATGTCGTGAAAGGAAGATGCCCCGGGAAACCGGGGCATTTTCTTCTTTCATCTCTGGGGTCTAAAACGACAACCGCCCCCGGCCCCGCGCAAAGAACCCCGGGTGCGCTGCGCTTACCCACGCTACGGTGCTGTCCGGCGAAACCACCAACATGTAGTGCCGAGCCATGCTCGGCAGAGGCTTTCCCGATAGCCCCCAACCCAGCATGGCTCAACGCTACCAAAGGCCTCGAGCGAAGGCCCCCGGGTGCGCTGCGCTTACCCGGGCTACGGCACGGGACATATTTTGATCTGTGGCGGCAGACGCTGGACTACGACAAGGTCAAGCAACGCTGGGGGACGGAACCGAGAACCAGTTCAGCGGCGGGCGAAGCGGCCTGAGCCTGCTTCCGGACGCTGGCCGATCCGCTCCCACACCCGCTGCGGCGCCACCGGGCAGGCGTGCAGATACGCACTGTTCCGGAGAAATATCATATTTTTCCGGCATTTCCGCGCTGGTACACCGGTAGCACCTTTAGAATCGAGGCCTCCCCCACCCGACCCAGCGAGCCCTGATGCACCATGACACCGCCCTGATCAACATGATTGCCATTGGTTTGGGCCTGGCCTTCGTGCTTGGTGCCCTGGCCAACAAGCTGCGGCTGTCACCGCTGGTTGGCTATCTTGTGGCTGGTGTCATCGTGGGGCCGTTCACGCCGGGCTTTGTCGCCGACCAGGCGCTGGCCAACCAGCTGGCCGAGATCGGGGTGATGCTGCTGATGTTCGGCGTCGGCCTGCACTTCTCGTTGAAGGACCTGATGGCGGTCAAGGCCATCGCCATTCCCGGTGCCATCGGCCAGATCCTGGTAGCCACCCTGCTCGGCTGGGGCGTGGCCACGCTGATGGGCTGGCCGGTATTGCATGGCGTGATCTTCGGCTTCTCGCTGGCCACCGCGTCCACCGTGGTGCTGCTGCGGGCGATGGAAGAGCGCCGCCTGCTGGAAACCACGCGCGGCAAGATCGCGGTGGGCTGGTTGATCGTCGAGGACCTGGCCTGTGTGCTGGCGCTGGTGATGATGCCGGTGATCGCCGAGGTGTTCGGCCCGGATGCAACCGGCAAGGAACTGTCGATCAGCGGGCTGCTGGCCTCGATCGGTTGGACTTTCGTGCAGCTCGGCCTGTTCGTGGCGGTGATGCTGGTGGTCGGCCGGCGGGTGATTCCGTGGGTGCTTGAACGCGTTGCCAGCACCGGTTCGCGCGAACTGTTCACCCTGTGCGTGCTGGCGATTGCGCTGGGCGTGGCGTTTGGTGCGGCCGAGTTGTTCGGCGTGTCGTTCGCGCTGGGCGCATTCTTCGCCGGCATGATGCTCAACGAATCCGAGCTCAGCCACAAGGCGGCACACGATTCGCTGCCGCTGCGCGATGCGTTCGCGGTGCTGTTCTTCGTTTCGGTGGGCATGTTGTTCAACCCCATGATCATCGTCGAGCACCCCTGGCAGGTGCTGGCGACGGTGATGATCATCATGTTCGGCAAGTCGGCTGCGGCCTTCTTCATCGTGCGCGCGTTCGGCCATTCCAAGAGCACCGCACTGACCATTTCCGCCTCGCTAGCGCAGATCGGCGAGTTCGCCTTCATCATTGCCGGGCTGGGCGTGGCGCTGAAGATCCTGCCGCCGACCGGGCAGTCGCTGGTACTGGCCGGCGCGCTGGTGTCGATCATGCTCAACCCTGTAGTGTTCGGCCTGCTTGACCGTTGGCAGGCACGCCACAAGGAAATCGCGCCGGTGCCGGAAGTGCCGGATATCCCGCCGGGCCCGTCGCTGGACCTGCAGGACCACGCCATCGTGGTCGGCTATGGCCGCGTCGGCAGCGAACTGGCGCAGGTATTGCGCGACCGCGGCGTGCCGGTGATGGTGATCGACGACAACCGCGAACACGTGGAGCGCGCGCACGCGGCTGGCATTCCCGGCATACGCGGCAGCGCCGCCTCGGACAAGGTGCTGGCCGAAGCCCACCCCGAGCGCGCCACCATCGCCGTGCTGGCCATCCCGCAACCGCTGGAATCCGGCGAAGTGCTGGCCAAACTGCGCGCCATCAACCCCAACCTGACCCTGCTCGCGCGCGCCCACAGCGATGCCGAAGTGAAGCATCTGCTGGCCCACGGTGCCGATGGCACCGTGATGGCCGAGCGCGAGCTGGCGTATTCGCTGGCGGAGATGATCATGTCCACCCCGCCCTACCGCAGCCTGCGCCCGGGCATGCCTCAGCCGGCGGCCAGCGGCACGTAGATATCGGCACGCAGGATGGCCTCGGGCACGTCCTCGGGGTCGTCCAGGAAGTGATAGTGCAGCGGCGCATCGCGCAAGGCGTGGCCGCTGCCGGGCAACCAGTCGCGCAAGAGCTGATCGGTAGCATCCTCCAGCAACGCGTAGCTGCCGACATGACGCAGCCGCGCCATGCGCCCGCCGCCCAGCACCTGCCGCTGCAGTGATGCCGGCAGTGCCGGCAGATCCGCGCTGAAGGCCAGCGCGCAATCGAACTGCAGTTCTTCGGTGGGCAGCTCGCGGTGATCGCCCTGCGGCATGCCGATCAACTGCTGCAGTTGTTCGATCAGCCCCTGCTCGGCCGCCCAGCCAAACAGCTCGCCGAACACCGCGTCCAGATCATCGAAGGCCCCCTGCGCCCGCAGCGCCACCACTTCGAACGGTTCCAGGGTGATGACTTCCACGCTCAACGGCGCTGTTTGCTCGGCCAAGGGCAGCGGCCGTGACAGCTGCTCGATACTGTTCGCCATGCGCTGCGGATCCATCCGCAATTCGCTGGCGCTGGCATCGACGGTATCGCGCAGCACCCGCGCCAGTGCCTGCGGCGTGTCGTAACCGGCCAGCAAGGCGATCTCGGTGACACTGGCATCACTGTGCGCCAGGCGCTGCAAGGCCTTGACCACACGCAACCGCTGCACGGTACGGCCGATGGTCTCGCCGGTCAGCGCGCGATATACGCGATGGAAATGGAACGGCGAGTAATGCGCGATGGCGGCCAGCGCATCCAGGTCGGGCAAGGACCCGCCGGCATCGATGCTTTGCTGCAGGCAGCTGATGACCCGGTCCAGGCGTGGCAACTGCGCGACATTGGCTTTCATTGCGGCATCTCCATGGGAAGTGAGGTTATTACAGCGCTCGCGCTCAACGCTGGCGTTTCCGATCTTGCGCAGCCGCAGCCGCAGCACCGGGCAGGCGCGCCAGATAGTCCTGCAGCAACACAATGGCCTGGCGCACCTTGGCCGGCTGGGTCTGCCGGTGCGGGGTGACCGCCCACACCGGCAGCGCCGGCACTTCCCACTCCGGCAACAGCCGCTGCAGACTGCCCGCCTCCAGCAACGGGGCGGCATCCAGACTGGTCAGCACGGCCACGCCCAATCCCGCCTCGCACAGGCGCAGCACCGCCGGTTGATTCTGGCTGGCGATACGCGGATGCGCAGGCACCAGATGTTCCTGGCCGCTGTCATGGTGGCGCCAGACCAGGCCCGGCACCTGCGGCATGCCCAGCCATTCGGCGGCCGGCACCTGCAAGGGATCGCCGGGCACATCATGCTGCTGCAGCCATGCCGACGCAGCGCACGGCCAGCGTTGCAGGCTGCCCAGGCGCTGCGCCATCCAGTCACTGTCCGGCAGCTGGCCGAAGCGCAGCGCCAGATCGATGCGCGCCTGCAGCAGGTCGGTCCAGCCATCGTCAAAGAACAGATGCAGCCGCAGTTGCGGGTTGTCCTGCAGCCAGCCGCCCAGGGCCGGGCCGATATGCGCCGCCATGCCCAGGGGCGCAGACAGGCGCAGCTCCCCGCTGGGCGCGTGCCGGGCGGCCGACAGTTCAGCCTCTGCCTCGCCGGCGGCATCGAGCAAGCGCGCACAGGCCGCGTAATAGCGGCTGCCGACGTCGGTCAGCGCCAGCCGCCGGGTCGAACGATGCAGCAGCGCAACCCCGGCATCCTGTTCCAGCGCGCGCAGCTGTTGGCTCACCGCCGAGGTACTCATGCCCATCGCCCGCGCTGCCGCACTCATGGAGCCGTGCTGCACCACCTGGGCAAACAAGGCCATCCGTTTGACGCTGTCCATGGCTTACCTCCGTGCGGCCATTGTGAAGCACAGCTTCAAGGTGATTGTGATTTTTTGCGACTGCCGCCAGCCCCTCGATCGGCGGACACTGGGCTCATTCCCCACCCCAAGGACGTTCCCATGAAAGTTGCCCTGATTGGCGCCACCGGCTTTGTCGGCAAGGCCCTGCTCGAAGAACTGCTGGCCCGTGGCCACGACGTGACTGCGCTGGTGCGTGACCCGGCCAAGCTGGAAACCCGCCCGCAGCTGCAGGTGGTCAAGGCCGATGTACTCAATGCCGATGAGGTGCGCGCGGCTGTTGCCGGTGCCGACACGGTGATCAGCGCCTACAACGCCGGCTGGGCCAACCCGGATCTGTACAACGAATTCATGCGCGGCAGCCGCGCGATCGTGGCCGGCACCAAGGCGGCAGGTGTGAAGCGCTACATCGTGATTGGCGGCGCCGGCAGCCTGTATGCGCCGGACGGCACCCAGATCGTGGATTCACCCAGCTTCCCGGCAGCGATCTATCCCGGCGCCAGTGCTGCGCGTGATGCGCTGACCGAGCTGCGCAATGAGACTTCGCTGGCCTGGACCCAGCTGAGCCCGCCGGTGGCCTTCCATCCGGGCAGCCCCACCGAGCGCACCGGCAAGTACCGTGTTGGCAGCGATACCCCCCTGAGCACCGGCGACGGCCCGGGCACGATCAGTGCCGCCGATCTGGCGCTGGCGGTGGTGGATGAGCTGGAAGCCCCGCAGCATATCGGCAAGCGGTTTACGGTTGCTTGGTGAGTTCCATGCGCTAGGAGCTGCCCTCACCCCAACCCCTCTCCCGCACGCGGGAGAGGGGCTAGTGCACAACGAGTGCAAGCGATGCGAGCCCCTCTCCCTTTTACGGGAGAGGGGTTGGGGTGAGGGGAAGCTTCTAGCAAGCAGACCCCGCTCTTGATCTGCTTCTGCAACTCTTGATCCAACCCTCAAGCCCCAGCCAACGCCTGCGCCAGATCCGCCAGCAAGTCATCGATATGCTCGATACCCACCGACAGGCGCACGGTGTCCAGGCTCACTCCCGCCTTCTCCAACTCGGCCTCGTCCAACTGCCGATGCGTGGTGGAAGCAGGATGCGTAGCCAGTGACTTCGCATCACCCAGGTTCACCAAGCGCGTGAACAACTGCAGCGCATCCAGGAAGCGCGCACCAGCTTCGCGACCACCCGGCAGACCAAAGGTCAACACACCCGAACCGTGCCCACGCAGATACTTCTGCACCAACGCGTGTTCCGGATGGTCAGGCAATGCGGCGTAGTTCACCCAGGCGACTTTCGCGTGCTTCTGCAGGAACTGCGCCACCGCAAGCGTATTGCTGTTGATGCGATCCATGCGCAGCGCCAGCGTCTCGATGCCCTGCAGAATCTGGAACGCATTGAACGGTGAAATCGCCGCGCCCATGTTGCGCAGCGGTACCACCCGCGCACGACCAATGAAGGCCGCCGGGCCAAGTGCTTCGGTATAGACCACGCCGTGGTAACTGACGTCCGGCGTATTGAGGCGCGGGAAGCGCTCTTTGTGCTCGGCCCACGGGAAACGACCGGAATCGACAATGGCACCGCCCAGGCTGGTGCCATGGCCGCCGAGATACTTGGTCAGCGAATGCACAACGATATCGGCGCCAAAATCAAATGAGCGCTGCAGGTAAGGCGTGGCCACGGTGTTGTCGACGATCACCGGCACGCCATGCGCATGCGCGATCTTGGCGATCGCTTCAATATCGGTGATGTTGCCGCGCGGGTTGCCGATGGATTCGACGAAGACCGCCTTGGTGCGCTCGTCGATCAAAGCGGCAAATGCCTGCGGATCGCGGTAGTCGGCAAAGCGGGTCTGGATGCCGAACTGCGGCAGCGTATGCGCGAACAGATTGTAGGTGCCGCCATACAGCGCGCTTGAGGCAAGGATGTTGTCGCCGGCCTCGGCAATGGTCTGGATGGCGTAGGTGATCGCGGCCTGGCCGGAGGCCAGCGCCAGCGCGCCAATGCCGCCTTCCAGCGCAGCGATGCGCTTTTCCAGCACATCGGTGGTGGGATTCATGATGCGGGTATAGATGTTGCCCTGCACCTTGAGGTCGAACAGATCGGCACCGTGCTGGGTGTCGTCGAAGGCGTAGGCAACGGTCTGGTAGATCGGCACCGCAACCGCGCGGGTGGTGGGATCGGGCGAATAGCCGCCGTGCACGGCGATGGTTTCAGGCTTCCACTGCGGGTTGGTCATCGGAGCGCTCGGTAAGGAGTGAGCGCTGACGATAGCCGAGGATGGATGGCAGCCGGTGGACGGTTGCAGGGGTTACTTGTGAGGGGATGGCATCTTCTGATGCTTTTTCAGCTTGAAGCTTCCCCTCACCCCAACCCCGCTCCGCGCCCCGGCCCTTGCGCTGACGCAAGGTCGTTCAAGGAGCAGCGAACCTGTGGTTCGCAAACTGCTCCTTTCACCCCGCAAGCGGGAGAGGGGCTAGTGCACTAGTCGCCGACACGATCCGAGCCCCTCTCCCGCATGCGGGAGAGGGGTTGGGGTGAGGGCAGCTTTCCGCTGGTAGAGCCTCTGCCGAGCATGGCTCGGCACTACGCTCTCAGCCCTTGCCAAACTGCAGCTGCCCGCCACCACCGGCTTCCACCTTGATGGTGTCGCCGCTGACGAACTCGCCGGACAGGATCTTCTGCGCCAGCGGGTTTTCCAGCTGGGCCTGGATTGCACGCTTCAACGGACGCGCGCCATACACCGGATCGAAGCCGACATTGCTGAGCAGGTCGAACGCCGAATCCGATACATCCAGGCGCAGGCCACGCTCGCCAAGCCGCTTCTCCAGACCACGCATCTGGATGCGTGCGATCTGCTTGATCTGCTGCTTGTCCAGCGGGTGGAACACGACGATGTCGTCCAGGCGGTTGATGAACTCAGGACGGAAGTGCGCCTGCACCACGCCCATCACCGCCGCCTTCATCTGCGTATAGGCTTCCGGGCTGTCGTCGCCGCTCATGTCCTGGATCTGGTGCGAGCCCAGGTTCGAGGTCATCACGATGACGGTGTTGCGGAAGTCCACGGTGCGGCCTTGGCCGTCGGTCAGACGACCATCGTCCAGCACCTGCAGCAGGATGTTGAACACATCCGGATGCGCCTTCTCCACTTCGTCCAGCAGGATCACGCTGTACGGGCGGCGACGCACCGCCTCGGTCAAATAGCCACCTTCTTCGTAGCCCACGTAGCCCGGGGGCGCACCGATCAGGCGCGACACGCTGTGCTTCTCCATGAACTCACTCATGTCGATGCGCACCATCGCGTCGGGCGAGTCGAACAGGAAGTCGGCCAGCGCCTTGGTCAGCTCGGTCTTGCCCACGCCGGTCGGGCCGAGGAACAGGAACGAGCCACTCGGGCGATTCGGGTCCGACAGGCCAGCGCGCGAACGCCGCACCGCATCGGAGACCACGCGGATCGCTTCCTCCTGCCCAACCACGCGGTTGTGCAGCATGTCTTCCATGCGCAGCAGCTTGTCGCGCTCGCCTTCAAGCATCTTGCTGACCGGGATACCAGTCCAGCGCGAGACGACCTCGGCGATTTCCTCGTCGGTCACCTTGTCCTGCACCAGCCGGAAGTCCTTGCGGTCCACTTCCTGCGCGGCAGCCAGCTGCTTCTCAAGATTCGGCAACAGGCCGTACTGGATCTCGCTCATCTTGGCGAAATCCTGGCGACGCTGTGCGGCTTCCAGATCCAGCTTGGCCTTCTCGACCTGCTCCTTGATCTTGGTCGCGCCCTGCAGCGCAGCCTTTTCCGATTTCCATATTTCGTTGAGGTCGGAGAACTCACGCTCCAGCGTGTCGATGTCGGCTTCCAGATCGGCCAGGCGCTTGCGCGAGGCGTCGTCCTTCTCCTTCTTCAGCATTTCGCGCTGGATCTTGAGCTGGATCAGACGACGTTCCAGACGATCAAGCTCTTCCGGCTTGGAGTCGATCTCCATGCGGATGCGCGAGGCGGCCTCGTCCATCAGGTCGATGGCCTTGTCCGGCAACTGGCGATCAGTGATGTAGCGGTTCGATAGCGTCGCTGCGGCAACCACGGCCGGGTCGGTGATCTCCACGCCGTGGTGCACTGCGTAGCGTTCCTTCAGGCCACGCAGGATGGCGATGGTGTCCTCGACCGTCGGCTCACCAACAAACACCTTCTGGAAGCGGCGCTCCAGCGCGGCGTCCTTCTCGATGTACTGGCGGTATTCGTCCAGCGTGGTGGCGCCGATGCAATGCAGCTCGCCACGCGCAAGCGCAGGCTTGAGCATATTGCCCGCATCCATCGCGCCTTCGCCCTTGCCGGCGCCGACCATGGTGTGCAGTTCGTCGATGAACAGGATGATCTGGCCTTCGTTCTTGGACAGGTCATTGAGCACGGCCTTCAGCCGCTCTTCGAACTCGCCGCGGAACTTGGCACCAGCAATCAACGCGCCCATGTCCAGCGAGAGCACGCGCTTGCCGCGCAGGCCCTCGGGCACTTCGTCGTTGATGATGCGCTGGGCCAGGCCTTCGACAATCGCGGTCTTGCCCACGCCGGGTTCACCGATCAGCACCGGATTGTTCTTGGTACGGCGCTGCAGTACCTGGATGGTGCGGCGGATTTCCTCGTCGCGGCCAATCACCGGGTCGAGCTTGCCGCTTTCGGCACGCGCGGTCAGGTCGATGGTGTACTTTTCCAGCGCCTGGCGCTGCTCTTCGGCGTTTTCGCTTTGCACGCTTTCTCCGCCGCGCAGCTTGTCGATGGCGGCCTTCATTTTGGTTTTATCGGCACCGGCAGCGCGCAGGGCCATGCCGGCCGGGCCGGCATCGTCCACCGCCGCCAGCAGGAACCACTCGCTGGCGATGAACTGGTCGTTGTGCTGCTGGGCCAGCTTGTCGGTGTTGTTGAGCAGGCGATTGAGATCGTTGCCCAGCGACAGGCTACCGGCCTGGCCGGACACCTTGGGCAACGCATCCAGCGCTTCGGTCAACCGCTCGCGCAGCACCGGCACGTTGACGCCGGCCTGGGCCAGCAAGGGCCGGCTGCTGCCACCGGGCTGATCGAGCAGCGCGCTGAGCACATGCACCGGCTCGATGATGTTGTTATCACGGCCAACCGCCAGCGACTGGGCATCTGCCAAGGCTTTCTGGAAATTGGAGGTGAGCTTATCCATCCGCATGGGTCTTCTTCCTCAAAGTTGGGAGGCCAGCATCGCTGGCGATACTGATTCAGATGCGGTTGCAACGGTGTGATTCAAGGGTAAAAGGCTTACTTGTTCAGCTGCAATCGCAATCCAGGGCCAATATCGCCAGCCGCCGTGCCCGCGTCCTTGATCCAACGCAAGCGACCGCTGTTCTCAGCCGTGGGTGATGGCAGCCCGCAATGCCCGCAGCTGCTGCTTTACCGCCTGCTGCTGCGCCGCGTCCATGCGCAGCAGGGCCTTCTGCCCGACCGACAGCGATTGCAGGGCCGGGTCGACGAAGCGATAACGGCCCTTGCCATCCGGCTCCAACGCCAGCGGCCGGGCCGGCTCGGGGGTCTGCAGCAGGTGGTCGATCACCGCCACCAATCTGTCGTTGAAATGGCCGTCGGGATGGCCGATGTCGCGATACGCCTGCTGCAGCAACGGATAGAAACGGGTGTAGGCCGCCGCGACGGCGCCCGCATCGGCATGCGTAAACGCATCCACGAATGGGGCATAGCGCGCGGCATTGGCGGCGGCAAGCTGCTCGCCGCCGGCACTGCCCTGCTCCACCAGCAGCGTGCCCGGCAGTGGCCGCAGCGCCATCGCCGAACCCGGCAAGCTGGGCTGGGTGAGGTTGTCCACGTGCACCACCGCGCGCTGGATCAGATGCTCACGCAGCAGCAGCGCCAGGGTTTGTGCGGGGAACAATCCGCTCAAGGCCTGCCAGCTGGCCTCGTCGCTGTCGGCCAACGCCGGCAAGGCCGGATCGGCGGCCGCGGCCAGCGGATACTTCGCCGCGGCGGCCTGCTCGGCCACCGCTGGCGGCTGGATGGCCGGCGCCGGGACGGCGTCTGCCCGCGCTGCTGCTGCCGGCGTGGACTGACGCAGCTGCGCCACCTCATCTCCGAACAACCACCAACCCGCGCCGCCAACCGCGACGACACCAACTACCACCCAGGGCCACACTGCTTTGCGCTTCTGCATCACTTGCACCTTTATTGCATGTGATGGTGTGACCCCGGCAATCCCGGCAGGTTCCCCTGCCAGTTCAAGCTCGCTAAAGCCGGGCCCGCTACAGCAGGGCCCGGTGCATCAACGTTGTTTCTGCAGCGACATCAGGCCGATCACCACCGCCAGCACCGCATAGGCAGCCGTCACCTGCAGGGTGATGGCCTGGCGCAGGCCTTCCAGCTGCCATGGCAGGTAGATACCGCCACGCGGATCGGTGGAGTGGATCACGCCAAACACGCTCAGCACCGCAGCCACGAACAGCAGACCCACCGCCACACCGGGGCGGCGCTCGATCAAGGCCACCAAGGCCGCAGCCCACAACATCGCGGTGATGATGAAACCATTGCCCAGCAGTTGCAGCGTGGCCACATCCGACAGGCCATGGCCGTCGACAGCGGCGTACAGTGCCGCCGCTGCGTCCGGCGCCACCCAGGTGCCGAACTTGATGTTGATCAGGTAGGCAATGGCCGGCAGGAAGGCCAGTGCCACCGCAATGGCGTGCTCGCGTTTGGTCTGTTGGAAGGCCTGCACGGTGATGTCCAGGCCGACAAAGACGATGATAGGCGCCAGCACTGCCACCGGCAGCCACTGCACCAGCCCGGCAACCACGCCAAGCATGCCGCCGATGCCGATGAACAGGCCGGTCAGCAGCGTGTAACCGGTGCGTGCACCCAGCCGCTTGTAAGCCGGCTGGCCGATATACGGCGTGGTCTGTGCAACGCCGCCGCAGACGCCAGCCACCAGCGTGGCGATGGCCTCGACCAGCAAGATGTCGCGGGTGCGGTAGTCGTCACCAGCAGCGCGCGCGCTTTCCGCCACGTTGATGCCGCCGACGATCATCAGCAGGCCGAACGGCAGCAGCAACGACAGATACGGCACCGTCAGCGGCAGCCCCTGCACAAAGCCCAGCGATGGCAGCGGCAGCGCCACCGCGAAGGAAATCGTCGGTGGCCATTGGAAGCCGGTCAAGGCGCCTGCTGCGCCCAATCCGTAATACAGCGCCACGCCCACCAGCAGCGCGAACAGCACGCCCGGCAAGCGCAGCGGCACCACGCCGCGTGCGACCAGTACGTACAGCAGCACGCCCAGCGTGACCAGACCGACCAGGGGCTGGCGCATGCTTTCGATCAGCGGCAGGAAGCCCAGCAGAGTCAGCGCCGCGCCGCCGATGGAACCCAGCAGCGCCGCACGTGGCACGTGGCGGGTGACCGCATCGCCGACGAAGGACAGCACCAGCTTGAGCAGGCCCATCACCACCAGCGAGGCCATACCCAGCTTCCAGGTGGCCATCGCCGCTGCCTGCGGGTCCATGCCCAGCTGCTTGAAGCCGACGAAGGCCGGGCCCAATACCAGCAGCGCCATGCCGATGCTGGTCGGTGCATCCAGGCCCAGCGGCATCGCGGTGACATCATCGCGGCCGGTACGTGCGGCCAAGCGCCGCGCCATCACCGTATACATCAGGTTGCCGATCAGCACGCCAAAAGCGGTACCGGGGAACATGCGCCCAAACACCACCTCGGCCGGGAACTGGAAGATGCCGATCAAGGCCATCGCGATGAAGCCCAGGATCGACAGGTTGTCGACCACCAGACCGAAGAAGCCATTGAGATCGCCGGCAACGAACCAGCGCGGTTGTGAGGGTGAAGCGGAAGAATTCATGGGGGATATCGTCAGGAAAGCGGAGCGATGGTAACGCTGGTACAGAACTTTCAGTTGGAACAGATCATTCGCTTGTTGGCAGCTTCACCCAGCCCAGCACCGGGCCACGGCGGGGATTGCGGTAGCGCAGCTGCAGCCAGCCGTCGGCTTCGTCCAGCAGCTCGACGCGGTCGCCCTTGAGCAGGTAACGCTTGGTCGAGGTGTCGCCGGCCTTGCTGTACAGCGGTAGCTTGTCCGGCACTACCGATGCGCTGCGCCCTTGCAGCGGTGCGTTGCTCGTGGGTGGATCGAATGCATTCCAGATAGCGGTTTCGAGCCGCTTGCCTGCCGCATCCCATGCACTCCACACCGTCAGTATCTCAGCATCATCCACCGCTCCCAGCGCCAACACCTGCGCCAGAGCTTCCGTGTCGATGAAGGCATTGCGCATGGAGCGATACAGGTAGAGCTGACTGCCCTGGTAGCGGTAGATGTCGGTGTACCACATCGGCCCGCTTCGGCAACTGCTGCTGAGCGTGCGTGTGGCAGGGTCGGGGGTTAGCGACCATAAACCATCGCAACTGATCTCCGAACCGCCAGGTGCTGCCAGTGCGCGAAACTGGCCACTGGCAGGTTCGTACAGATACACCGTGACCAATTCGTTGACCTGACCCAGCGTCGCGCTGGTATCCAGATCCTGGTAGCCGTCAAAGTTGTAGTCGGCATGACCCAGGCGCGTGCCGGCGCCTTCTTCATCGGTGGACGCAGGCAGCACCTGGCGGGATTTCGCGCGACTGCTGCTTACCTCTATGTTGCCATCGCCCAGCAACCGCGCATCCGCGGTCACGCCAGGGGCGACCTCGAAGCTTATCTGGCTGTCATCGGCCGCCCATAGCGGCGCTGCCGACAGCGCCAAACCGAGCATCAGCAAGCCATGAGCGGCACTTCGCAGGCGGGACCTTGGTTTCATCTGCATCATCGGGGCAGTCATCTGCATTCGGAGGCTGCCCGCAGGCTAGCCGATCCCGCGCTGCTCAGAACGATACCTCCACCGGCTGCCGCGACCACAGCACCGACTGGTGTTTGGTGGCCTGCTTCCAGGCCAGGCGGATGGCTTCGATGTCGTTGCGGCGCTGCGGGCTGTCCTCATGCAGGATCACCAGCACCTTGGTGCGCAGCCGGTTCGGCTCGGGCGCGCCACGGAACAGCCACTGGCCATAGGCGTCGAACACGGTCAGGCCATCGGGAAAGCGCGGGGTCACTTCCTTGTCGAGGAAGGCGCGCCACTGCGTCTCGCTGATCACCTCGGTCTGCTCACGTGCCGACGGACCGCTCTCCTCGCCCACCCCGAAATACAGCTCGCTGCGCACCCAGCCACCGGCTTCAGACGGGCGCGCGGCGTCGC
Organism: Stenotrophomonas sp. STEN240; assembly: GCF_056756175.1. Classification (NCBI taxonomy): domain Bacteria; kingdom Pseudomonadati; phylum Pseudomonadota; class Gammaproteobacteria; order Lysobacterales; family Lysobacteraceae; genus Stenotrophomonas; species Stenotrophomonas sp. STEN240. The sequence continues at coordinate 18,150 of NZ_JBRRBO010000041.1, forward strand.
CGTGCAGCTGCGCACTGGGCGCCGGCTCGGCGGCAGGCGGGGCGGCGTGGGCGCTGCCGGCAACAGCCAACAGCAGGGGCAACAGGACAGCGTGCAACTTCATGGAAAACCTCCGGGCAGAGACGACACGGTGGCATCCAAGGCACCGCAGGGGATATCGCGTTTGGTTATCAGCCGATTGCCAGCAGGACTTGCGCCGGCAGCGGTGTTAACGCGAAGATAATATATCGCTTCATCCGGATGGATGTAAGTGCAACTTCCTCCCCCCCTATCTGTTCCGGAGCTTCCATGTCCCGCCCCACCTCGGCCCCGCTCGGCCTGGCCATCGCGCTGGCGCTGTCTTCCCCCGCCTTTGCCCAGGACGCCCCGCAGGCGACCAACCTGGACACGGTGATCGTCACCGGTACCCGCGCCGTCGACCGCACCGTGCTGGAATCCACCGCACCGGTGGACGTGCTCAGCGCCGAGGACATCCGCAAGGCCGGCGTGGTCAACGGTGAGCTGGGCAGCGCGCTGCAGGCCTTGCTGCCCTCGTTCAACTTCCCGCGCCAGTCCAACTCCGGTGGCGCCGACCACGTGCGCGCCGCGCAGCTGCGCGGCCTGTCGCCGGACCAGGTGCTGGTGCTGATCAACGGCAAGCGCCGTCACAACAGCGCGCTGGTCAATACCGACAGCAAGATCGGCAAGGGCACCACGCCGGTCGACTTCAATGCCATCCCGGTCAGCGCGATCAAGCGCATCGAAGTGCTGCGTGACGGCGCCGGTGCGCTGTATGGCTCCGACGCGGTAGCTGGCGTGATCAACGTGATCCTCGACGACGCGCCGGAAGGCGGCGCCATAGAGGCCAGCTTTGGCGCACACCACACCGACCTCAAGCCGATCGACCGCACCCTCACCGATGGCCAGACCAGCTACTTCAGCGCCAAGGTTGGCACCGCGCTGACCGATGACGGTGGTTTCCTGCGCGTCGGCCTGGAACTGAAGAACCGCGAGGCCACCAACCGCGCCGGCTTCGACCAGATCCCGCCGTGGGAGGCGCAGACCGCCGACAATCTGGCCTTGGCCGGCAAGCGCAATTACTCGCTGGGCGATGGCGCCAGCAAGGACCTCAATGCCTGGTTCAACGCCGAGCTTCCGTTCGGCGCGACGTCCAAGGCCTATGCCTTCGGCACCTACAACCAGCGCGATACCGAAGGCGCCAACTATTTCCGCTACCCCGATGGCGAGGCCAACTGGAAGGAGTTGTATCCGAACGGTTACCGGCCCATTTCCGAGGGTGAAAACCTGGACGTGCAGTTGGTTGGCGGCGCGCGCGGGCAATGGGGCGAATGGAACTACGACGCCAGCCTCGACCACGGCCGCAATGAGTTCACTTACCGCCTGCGCGACTCGCTCAATGCCTCGCTGGGCCCGGCCAGCCCTACCCGCTTCAAGACCGGTGATTTCAGCTTCGCCCAGACCGTGGCCAATCTCGACGTCGGCCGCATCTTCGTGCGCGCCAACGACAGCCACAGCCTGGGTTTCGGCATTGAAGGCCGCCACGAGCGCTACGAAACCGGCGCCGGCGACCCGGCCAGCTACGCCGCCGGCCCCTATACCGACCGCCCGACCGGCTCGCAGGCCGGCGGTGGTTTGACCCCGCGGGACGAAGCCGATCTGTCGCGCGATGTGATCAGCGCCTACACCAGCCTGTCTTCGACTTTCGGCGAGAAATTCTCCACCGATATCGCCGCTCGCTACGAGCACTACGAAGATTTCGGCGGCGAGCTGACCGGCAAGATCGGCGCGCGCTACGCATTCGCCCCGGCATTCGCACTGCGCGGCTCGATCTCCAACAACTTCCACGCACCATCGCTGAGCCAGATCGGTTACGAATCCACCTCGACCGGTTACACCGCTGGCGGCCAGCTGGTGCAGGGCCGCCTGTTGTCGGTCAACAATCCAATCGCGCGTGCCCTCGGCGCAACCGACCTGAAGCCGGAAAAGTCGATCAACTACAGCCTGGGCTTCACCAGCCAGATCGGCAGCCATTTCGACCTGTCGCTGGACCTGTTCCAGATCGATATCGATGACCGCATCGCCTTGTCGGAGAGCATCACCGGCGACGCGCTGACCGACTTCGTGCAGCAGCAGTTCGGCGTCAGCGGTTTGCAGAGCGCGCACTACTTCGTCAACGCCGCCGACACCCGCACCCGTGGCGCCGAGTTTGTCGGCAACTGGCGGCAGTCGCTGGGCGATGGCGAACTGCTGCTGACCGGCACCTGGAGCTATGCCAAGACCGAGCTGAAGAATGTGCTGACAACCCCGGCGCAGCTGCTGGCATTGGACCCGGACTACGTGCTGTTCGGCGTGGAAGAAAGCAATACGCTGACCGATGCGGCACCGCGCACCCGCGCGCAGTTCGCCGCCAGCTGGGCCAATGACAGCTGGTCATTGAGCAGCCGGCTCAGCCGCCACGGCAGCGCCAAGCGCGTGTTCGATTTCGGTGACGGCTATGTGCCCACCCAGACCTACCAGGCCGAATGGCAGCTGGATGCGGAAGTCGAATACCACATCACCCCGCAGTGGAGTGTTGCCGTCGGAGGCCAGAACCTGACCGACAACTACCCGGACAAATCGAACGAGGACATCTACTACTTCGGCAACCTGCCCTACGACGTGCTGTCGCCGATTGGCAGCAATGGCGCGTACTGGTATGGGCGGGTGCGGTTTACGTTCTGATTTTCGGGGCGTTTTTCGGGAGGATTGCTTGCTTAAAGCCTCCCCTCACCCCAACCCCTCTCCCGCAAGCGGGAGAGGGGCTAATTCACTACGAGCGCAAGCGATGCGAGCCCCTCTCCCGCTTGCGGGGTGAAAGGAGCAGTTTGCGAACCACAGGTTCGCTGCTCCTTGAACGACCTTGCGTCAGCGCAAGGGCCGGGGCGCGGAGCGGGGGTTGGGGTGAGGGCAAGCTTCTAGCTAAAGGACCCCAAAAACCCGAATTCATCCAGCTTTAACAGCGCAAGGCGCTCCTTACGCCTGCCGGCTCATTCCAGCCCGGTTCATCCCTTGCGGAGGCGTATATGTTCGAGTCGTTGATTCGCGAAGCGGCCACCCGCTTTCATCTCGGCGACAATGCTGGGCGCCTGGTGCGTCAGCTTGTCGATGTCATTTTCGACCCTGCCACCGGCGGCTTCGCCGGCCTGCAAAAACGTTTTGCCGATGCCGGACTCGACAACCTGTTCTCTTCATGGATAGGCAGCACGCCCGGTGACAATGTCCTGCAACCGGATCAATTCAGTGCCGGCTTCGGCCAGAACCTCGCCGGCGGTATTGCCAGCAAACTCGGCATACCCGCAGCAGCGGTCAATATGGCGGGCGCGTGGCTGCTGCCCAAGATCATCGGGCAACTGACGCCTGGCGGCCGCATCCCCACCACCCGCCCTGCCGATTACGAACGTTGGTTCGGCACCACCACCCCCACCGCCGGATACAGCGGCGGCAGCACGGTGCCGGCCAAGGCCTCGGGCGGTTTCTGGAAATGGCTGATCCCGCTGATCCTGCTGCTTGCCGCATTCCTGCTGTTCCGCAGCTGCAAGAAGGAAGAAGCGGTCGCGCCGGCGCCAATGCAACCGGCTACCACCATGCAACCGGCAGCACCGGTAGCCCAGGCCAATCCGCGCTTCGGCTTCGAGAACGTGGACGGCAAGGTCACTGTCAGTGGCCAGGTCGCCACCGAGGCCGACAAGACCCGTTTGTGGGATGCGCTGAAAGCCAACTTCGGCGAAGGCAATCTGTCCGGCAACATCAATGTTGATGCAGCAACCCTGCCGGCGGGCTGGATGGACAAGCTGATCGCCGCGCTGCCGGAGTTGAAGGCCAAGGGCCTGAAGTTCGGCTTCGATGGCGACAAGCTCAGCGTCGACACCAGCGGCATGTCCGAAGCGGATCGTTTCAGCGTCAGCGACAAACTGCGCAGCCTCTTTGGTGGTTTTGAAATCAGCGGCCTGTGGGATCGCGCGGCAGCGGCATTGTCAGGACTCAAGGCCGGCTTCAGCGGCGATGACCTGGTCAAGGCACTGAACCTGATGAACATCTACTTCGACACAGGCTCGGCCACCATCACCCGCGACAGCATGGAAACACTGACCAGCGCCGCCAACGCGATCAAGCAGGCACCTGCAGGAACAAAGATCGAAGTGGGCGGGCATACCGACAATACCGGCGATGCCGCTGCCAACGTGACCTTGAGCCAGCAGCGCGCTGATGCTGTGGTCGCCAAGCTTTCGGAACTGGGGGTTGCTGCGGATGTGCTCACCGGCAAGGGCTATGGCCAGGAAAAGCCGCGTGCCAGCAATGACACCGACGAAGGTCGTGCGCAGAACCGCCGGATTGAGTTCTCGGTTAGCAAGTGATGTTCGCGTGGGTGGGTTTGCTTGCTTTCAGAGCGCCCTCACCCCAACCCCTCTCCCGTAAACGGGAGAGGGGCTCACATTGCTTGCGCTCGTAGTGCACTAGCCCCTCTCCCGTTGCGGGGGGAGAGGGAGCGCTTGCGAGCCATCGGTTCGCGCTCGCTCGAGCGCCCTTGCGCCAGCGCAAGGGCCGGGGCGCGGAGCGGGGGTTGGGGTGAGGGCAGCTCTGAAGCAAGTAAACCCAAAAGCACCTGCACCCAAACGCTTCACCCCAAATGACCTTCCTCTAACAACCCCTGCGGCATAGTGGCCGCATGCTTGATGACCTACAGCGACCGCCACCTCCGGCGCTGACAGCTGACGACGCACTGTTCCTCGACGTTGATGGCACGCTGCTCGCCTTTGCCGATCACCCGGAAAAGGTAGCGCCCGATTCGTCCCTGCGCACGCTGCTGGCCAGCGTGCAGCAGCATCTTGATGGTGCGTTGGCGCTGCTCAGCGGCCGCCCTGTCAGCCAACTGCAGACCATGTTTGCACCGTTGCGCCTGCCCATGGCGGGCTTGCACGGTGCGCAGCTGCTGGCCACAGCCGATGCGCAGCCTGCCGAATCCGACACCGCCGCATGGCTGCATGCACTGCATCAGCGCGCGATGCACTTAGCGCGTGCGCACCCTGGCGTGTTGATCGAAAACAAGGATCAGGCGCTGGCCCTGCACTGGCGCAATGCACCGCAAGCCGGCGATGCCGTCATCGCATTTGCCCAGGCTCAGTTGCCGCAGCTTTCCGGCGTACGCCTGCAACCAGGAAATCATGTCATCGAATTTGTCGGCAGCGGCCACGACAAGGGCCGCGCCCTGCAAGCCTTTATGCAGCACGAGCCATTCAAGGGCCGTCGCCCACTGTTCGTCGGCGACGACCTCACCGATGAGCACGGTTTTGCTGCCGCCCAGCAACTCGGCGGCATCGGCGTGCTGGTGGGCCAGCGCGAGAGCAGCCAGGCCCGCTGCGCCCTGCGCGACATCAGCGCCGTACATGCTTGGCTGCGTGCAGCCATTACCTGACCCATCCGGAGGACGCAGCGGCGCCAGTGGCGTTCGCGCAAAAGGAGAACGCAATGCAAGACGCCACCCTCGACCTTGGCGTAGTTGGCAACGGCAGTTTTGGTGCACTTATCGACAAACAGGCACGTGTGGTCTGGAGCTGCCTGCCCAGCTTCGATGGCGACCCGGCCTTCTGTGCCCTGCTCAACCCCAACCAGCAACCCGGAGGGGACTTCGGCATCGAGCTGGAGGATTTCCTCGACAGCGAACAGTCCTACCTGACCAATACCGCCATCCTGCGTACGGTGCTGCGTGACACGCATGGCGGTGCAGTGGAGATCATCGATTTCGCCCCGCGTTGGCGCCAGAACGGGCGTTTCTATCGGCCGGTCAGCCTGATCCGCCAGGTCACGCCGCTATCGGGCAATCCACGCATCGTGGTGCGCGCACGACCACTGGCCGAATGGGGTGCGCGGCAACCGGAAACCACCTGGGGCAGCAACCACATTCGTTGGCTGTTGCCGGATCTGGTCCTGCGCCTGACCACCGACGTACCGGTGCGCTTTGTCCGCGACGCCCTGCCCTTCGTGCTGAATCATCGCGTGCATCTGGTGCTGGGCGTGGACGAATCGCTCAACCGTTCGCTCAATGGCTATGTGCAGGAAGCCATGCAGCGCACCCGCGACTACTGGCGCGAATGGGTGCGCTATCTGTCGGTACCGCTGGAGTGGCAGGACGCGGTGATCCGCAGCGCCATCACCCTGAAGCTGTGCCAGTACGAAGACAGCGGCGCCATCATCGCGGCAATGACCACCTCCATTCCGGAGGCGCCGGGCAGCAGCCGCAACTGGGACTACCGCTATTGCTGGCTGCGCGATGCCGCCTTCGTGGTGCGCGCGCTCAACCGGCTCGGAGCTACCCGCACGATGGAGCAGTTCCTGGGCTACATCTTCAACCTGGCCACCCACGATGGCAGCCTGCAACCGCTGTACGGCATTGGTTTCGAGGCCAAGCTGGATGAGGACGAAGTCGCCACCCTGTCCGGCTACCGTGGCATGGGCCCGGTGCGGCGCGGCAACCTGGCCTGGGTGCAGCGCCAGCACGATGTCTATGGCAGCGTGGTGCTGGCCTCCACCCAGCTGTTCTTCGACCAGCGCCTGCAGGACCCGGGCGACGCGCATACCTTCGCGCGGCTGGAACCGCTGGGCGAACAGGCTTTCGCCCTGCATGACGTACCCGATGCCGGGCTGTGGGAGTTCCGTGGCCGCACGGAGGTGCACACCTATACCAGTGCGATGTGCTGGGCTGCCTGCGATCGGCTGTCCAAGATCGCAACCCGTTTGAAACTCGATGGCCGGGCCATCTACTGGCGCGAGCGCGCCAACCAGATCCACGCGCGGATCATGCACGAATCCTGGAGCGAAAAACTCGGCCACTTCACCGACACCTTCGGCGGGCACCGGCTCGATGCCTCGTTGTTGCTGCTGGCCGATATCGGCCTGATCGACGCCAACGATGCGCGCTTCATCGCCACGGTCGAGGCCATCGGCCGCGACCTGAAACACGGCAATGCGCTGTACCGCTATGTCGCCCCGGATGACTTCGGCACACCGGAGACCAGTTTCACCATATGCACCTTCTGGTACATCGATGCATTGGCCGCGATCGGGCGCATGGATGAAGCGCGCGAGATGTTCGAAATCCTGCTCCAGCAGCGCAACCATCTGGGCCTGTTGTCCGAGGACCTGACCTTCGACGGGCAAGCCTGGGGCAACTTCCCGCAGACCTACTCGCATGTGGGGCTGGTGATTGCCGCGATGCGCCTGTCGCGCAGCTGGCAGGAGGCATCGTGAGCCGATTGGTTGTGGTGTCCAACCGCGTTGCATTGCCCGGCGAAACCCGCGCCGGCGGGTTGGCAACCGGCTTGCTGGCAGCGCTGAGCGAGCGCGGCGGGCTGTGGTTCGGCTGGAGCGGGCGCAGCGTCAGCGGCGACAGTGGCGCGCTGCACGAAGCGCAGGACGGGCCCATCCGATACCTGACCATGGACCTGTCCAAGACCGACCTGGACAACTACTACAACGGTTTCGCCAACCGTGCACTGTGGCCGCTGCTGCATTTCCGCCTGGACCTGGTCGACTACGACCGGCGCAAGCGCGAGGGCTATTGGAAGGTCAACAGCCTGTTCGCCGACACGCTGGCACCGTTGCTGCGCGACGACGACACTGTCTGGATCCATGACTATCACCTGATCCCGCTGGCGGCCTTGTTGCGCGAACGCGGCGTCGGCTGCCGGATTGGTTTCTTCCTGCACGTGCCGGTGCCTTCGGCTGACCTGATGCAGGCATTGCCCGACCACCGTGCATTGTTCTCAGCGCTGTATTCCTACGATCTGCTGGGCTTCCAGACCCGGCGCGATGTGGACCGCTTCCAGTCCTACGTGCGCTTGTTTGGGGGCGGTCAACTCATAGACGGCGACTGGATCCGCACACCGGATGGCCGCCGCGTGCGTACCTCCGCCTTCCCGATCGGCATCGATACCGAACACATCGCCCGCCAGGCCCGCAGCGCGGCAAGCAACAAGGCCGTGCGTGACCTGCGGCAAAGCCTGCAGCACCGCAAGCTGGCCATCGGCGTGGACCGCCTGGATTATTCCAAGGGGCTGCCCGAGCGCTTCCATGGTTTCGAGCGCTACCTGCAGCGGTATCCGCGCGAAAAAGGCGAGATGACCTTCCTGCAGATCGCGCCGGTATCGCGTGGCAGTGTCAACGAGTACCGCAAGCTGCGCGGCGAACTGGAACGACTGGCCGGGCATATCAACGGCGGCCATGCGGAGGCGGATTGGACACCGCTGCGTTACGTCAACCAGAACTATGCGCACAGCACGCTGACCGGGTTCTACCGGCAGGCAGCAGTGGGGCTGGTGACACCGCTGCGCGACGGCATGAACCTGGTGGCCAAGGAATACATTGCCGCGCAGGATCCGGAGAACCCGGGCATGTTGGTGTTGTCGCTGCTGGCCGGCGCGGCCGACGAATTGAAGCAGGCGCTGCTGGTCAATCCGCATGACCTGGATGGCGTGGCCGATGCGATCGCAACGGCGGCCAACATGCCGCGCGCGGAACGCATCGAGCGTTGGCAGGTGATGATGGAGCACCTGCGTGCACACGATATCCATCGCTGGCGGCGGGATTATCTGTTGGCGTTGGAGGGGGCTTAGGCCTGGAGCAAAGGCAAGAGCTTGCCCTCACCCCAACCCCTCTCCCGCAGGCGGGAGAGGGGCTAGTGCACTACGAGCGCGAGCAATTCGAGCCCCTCTCCCGTTTACGGGAGAGGGGTTGGGGTGAGGGGAGGCTTCTAACAAGCAAACCCCAAGCAAACCCCAAGCAAACCCCAAACCAAAGCACTCAGTCCAAAAACCGCCCGCGCTGCTCCGCCGTCGGCAGAAAACAGCTGTCATGCCGCCCAAACCAGCGGTACCGGTTCCGCGCCAACCAGCGGTATGCAGGGTCCCGCAGCGCCGCCGGCAACACCCGCGCAAGCCCAGCCAAGCGCCATACCCCGCCCAACCCGGTCACCACCCGCAGGATCGCATCCGTGTCGGTATAGGCCACACCCTCGGCAACCAACAGAAACGACAGCGGGTCATCCGGGTCCAGCCCATGCGCAGCCAACAGCGCGCGCCCCTGCCCGCCCTGCATCGCCGCAAACCGGTAGCGCCCTTGGCGATCAAAGCGCAGCAGGAAATGTACCCAGCGGCTGCACAGTGCGCAGACGCCATCAAACACGATCACCGCCGGCTCAGCCATGCGACGGCTCCGGCAGCAGCCAGCCTTCGTAACGGATAAGCCGCCCGATCAACGGCATCGACACGTCCACCAGAAATTCATAACGCCCGCCATGCTCGCGCTCCCGGCAGTGCACCTGCGCAAACCAGCGTGCCGGCAGCGGCAACACCCCGAACGCCCAGGCGCGCTCGGCCCGCCACAGAATCTGACCGCCCTCTTCGCGCAGACCAAAGCGGAAACGCAGCGCGCCCAGTTGCTCGAACAGGCGGCCCTCGCGCTGCCATAGCCGCGAGGCCATGCGCGCAGGGCCAAACTGCCGGTTCCAACGCTCCCCGCCGGCGTCGATCACGAACTCCACCGTCACCGGTACCGCCGAGGTCGGCGGCAAGCGCGCCAGCCAGGCGCAGGGGCCAACCAGCCAATGACTGCCGCGCAGCACCTCGCCCTGCCCGCTCCAACGCTGATGCGCGGGAATGGAATGCAGGGCCCGTACCTGTGGCGGCAGCTGCTCGAACGCAGGGCCGAGCACCTGCGCGAACAGCGGCGTGTTCACGGCGCCATCCACACCAGCGTGGCGATGCGCCCGCTGCGGCGATCACGCCGGTGCGAGAACCAGCGCTGCGGATCGGCCATGGTGCACAGCTCGCCGCCGTGAATGGCCGCAGACTGCATGCCAGCTGCCATCAGCCGCTGCCGGGCCAGCCCGGGCAGATCCACCTTCCAGTGACCGGGCCGGGTAGCGACGAAATGCTGCTCAGCGGCGCTGGAATGCGCCAGGAAGGCCTCGCGCACGTCCACGCCGACCTCGTACAGGGCCGGCCCGGCCGCAGGGCCTATCCACGCTACCAGCGCCTCAGCGGGTGTGTGCATGGCGGCCAGGGTGTTTTCCAGCATGCCGCGCGCCAAACCACCCCAGCCGGCATGGGCTGCGGCCACTTCACTGCCATCACGGGCGGCGAACACCACCGGCAGGCAGTCGGCGGTGAGGATGGCCAGCACCACCCCTGGCACCGAGGTCACCGCCGCATCGGCGGTCGGTTCGGCTTCCAATCCTTGGGCCTGCGGCGGCGCATCGAAGCGTACGACGTCGCTGCTGTGCACCTGGCGCAGCCAGTGCGCGGCCGAGGGCAGCTTTGCCAATTGCTGCAGTTCATCGCGATTGCGCTGCACCTGGGCCGGATCGTCGCCATCGGCGGCGGTCCGGTTGCCCAGGTTGAAACTGTCAAACGGGGGCTGCGAGCCGCCGGCGCCGTAGCGCGTGGTGGTGAAGGCCTGCACCCCTGCGGGGGCAGGCCAGTCGGCCAGCCACAACGGACCCGCCTGCGCCATTACCAGCGGCCTCGTTCGCGCTCGGCAAAGGCCTTGGAGTCCTCACGCAGCGCTTTGATCAGCGCCTGCAGATCGGCCGGCACCGGTGCGGTATTGCTGATGGTCTCGCCGGTGATCGGGTGCTGGAACTCCAGCGTCTCGGCGTGCAGGGCCTGGCGCTTGAAGCCGCGCAGCTTCGCGACCAGCTCATCGGTAGCGCCCTTGGGCAGCTTCAACGAACCGCCGTACAGCGGGTCGCCGACGATGGCGTGCTTCAGGTGCGCCATGTGCACGCGGATCTGGTGGGTGCGGCCGGTTTCCAGACGGCATTCCAGCGCGGTGTGGGCGCGGAAACGCTCGCGCAGGCGGTAATGCGTGACCGCTTCCTTGCCGTCCTCGCGCACGCCCATTTTCAGGCGGTCGCGCGCATGGCGGTCAATCGGGGCGTCAGCCGTGCCACCGGCGACCAGCGCGCCTACCACCACCGCCAGGTACTGGCGGTGCACCTCACGTGCGGACAGCTGCTCGACCAGCGCGGTCTGCGCCTGCACGGTACGGGCCACCACCATCACCCCGCTGGTGTCCTTGTCCAGGCGGTGGACCACGCCGGCGCGCGGCACCTTGGCGATCTGGGGGTCACGGAACAACAGCGCGTTGAGCAGGGTGCCGGTCGGATTGCCTGCGCCCGGGTGGACCACCAGGCCGGCCGGCTTGTCGATCACGAACACGTGTTCGTCCTCGTACAGCACGGACAGGGGGATGTCCTCCGGCAAGGCGTGGACTTCGACCTCCAGCACCGCATTCAGGGTGGCGATCTCGCCACCGCGGACCGGGTCGCGGGGCCGTACCAGCTCGCCATCGAGCAGAACTGCGCCGGATTTGATCCATTCGGTGAGGCGCGAACGGGAGAATTCGGGGAACAATTCGGCCACGACCGCATCGAAGCGACGACCGGCGGCGGAATCGGGAACCTGCGCGTGGCGCGGGCTGGAAGAGGTGTTCTCGGACATGGGCAAAGACCGGCTAAAGACGAAATTATGGGGTCCAAACGACAACAGTCAGTCGCAGGACAGGCCACTAGGCTATCATCGCCCCTTCGTATTCCTGCCGCGTCCTGCCCTGAACCCATGATCCGACGCTCCTCGCTGCTGTCCGCGCCCGTCCGCCTCACCGCCCTGCTGCTGGTTTTGGTCTTCGTCGCCACTGGCTGCCACCGCGGCGCCAAGAAGGACGCCGACGAAGGCGCGCCGGTCGAACAATTGTTCGAAAAGAGCCACAAGCTGATGGAGGGCGGCAACTGGTCCGGCGCCGAAAACAGCTTCAAACGCCTGATTGCGCAGTATCCGTACGGTCCGTACACCGAGCAGGCGATGATCGAAAGCGCCTACGCCCAGTACAAGGCCGGCAAGAACGATGACGCCGTGTCGAGCATCGACCGCTTCATCCGCACCTACCCGACCCACCGCAACATCGCGTATCTGTACTACCTGCGCGGTCTTGCCAACGGCAACCGCGATACGGTTTTCCTGCGCCGCGTATGGTCCCTGGACCCGAGCCGCCGCGACCTGTCGACCCCGCGCCAGGCCTATGCCGATTTCAACATCGTCACCGAGCGCTACCCGAACAGCCGCTACGCCGCCGATGCGCGCCAGCGAATGGTCGAACTGCGCGACATCTTCGCCCAGCACGAGCTGGACGACGCCCTGTACTACGCCCGCCGCGGCGCCTGGGTGTCCGTGGTTGGCCGCGCCAACTACCTGCTTGAGACCTACCCGCAGAGCGCCTTCCAGTACGACGCGGTAGCGCTGCTGGGCGAGGCCTACACCCACCTGGGCAACAAGACCCTGGCCGACGACGCCCGTCGCGTGCTTCAGCTGAACCAGCCGGAACACCCGTGGCTGGCCGGCAACTGGCCGAAGTACCCGTGGATGATCCGCAAGCTCAACCCGTTCGCTGGTGAGCGTTCGGTGGCCACTGGCCAGAGCAACGCCACGATGAACCGCGGCAAGTAAGCCGTTGCGACATTGCTGGTGATTGGAAAGGGGCCTTTGGGCCCCTTTCTTGTTTCTGGCTTTGGGCTTTGGGCTTTGGGCTTTGGGCTTTGGCTTTGGCTTTGGCTTTGGCTTTGGCTCTGGCTCTGGCTGTGGCTGTGGCTATGGCTGTGGTATTCCCTTCTCCCGCCTGCGGGGGAAGGTGCCCGAAGGGCGGATGGGGGGAGCTTTGGGCTTTGGGCTTTGGGCTCTTGGCTTTGGAACTTCGGCAATACTTGCCTCAGTTCACCATCCCACTTCCATCCTGCCCTCACCCCAACCCCTCTCCCGCGTGCGGGAGAGGGGCTCGCATTGTTTGCTCTCGCAGTGCTCCAGCCCCTTCGCGCGCAGGGTGAATGGTGCAGAACGACAGAGGAGCCTTGCGGCCCCTCTGTCTGCACCACATCCACCCGCAGCTCAGCTGCGGTAGCCGTTGGTGATCGGATAGCGCCGCTCGCGGCCAAAAGCGCGTCGCGACACCTTGGGGCCTGGCGCGGCCTGGTGGCGCTTCCATTCACTGATGCGCACCAGCTTCAGCACCCGGTCAACCACTTCCGGCGCGTAACCGGCACCGACGATATCTTCGCGCGACTGCTCCTGGTCGATATAGCGGTACAGGATGCCGTCCAGCACATCGTAGGCAGGCAGCGAGTCCTGGTCGGTCTGGTTGTCACGCAGTTCGGCCGAAGGCGCCCGCGTGATCACCGCCGGCGGGATCACCGGCGCGCCGCCCACCGTATTGCGCCACTTGGACAAGCCATAGACCTCCGTCTTGTACAGGTCCTTCAACGGCGCATAGCCACCGCACATGTCGCCGTAGATGGTGGCGTAGCCCACCGCATACTCGCTCTTGTTGCCGGTGGTCAACAGCAGGCCGCCGAACTTGTTGCTCAGCGCCATCAGGATCACGCCACGGCTGCGCGACTGCAGGTTCTCCTCGGTGACATCAGCCGCCTGGCCTTCGAACATCGCCGACAGCGACTGCATCAAGCCCTGGAAGGCAGGCTCGATCGGCACCGTTTCCAGCTTCACGCCCAGCGCGCGGCACTGTTCCACCGCCAGGTCGTTGGACAGATCGGCGGTATAGCGCGAGGGCATGCTGACCGCGGTGACGTTATCCGCGCCCAGCGCATCCACCGCCATCGCCAATACCAGTGCCGAATCGATACCACCGGACAGCCCCAGCCATACCTTGCTGAAGCCGTTCTTGCGGCAATAGTCCTGGATACCGCGCGTCACCGCGCGCCAGGCCAGCGCATCCATGCTCTCATCGCCATCGTCGATCCAATGCAGCGGCATGAAGCTGCGCGCGGCGACGTTGTACTCGACCACCAGCATTTCTTCGCTGAAGGCGACTGCGGCCGGGTGCACCGTCCCGTCACCATCGGCCACCACCGACGCGCCGTCGAACACCACCGCATCCTGGCCACCCACGGTATTGACGTAGGCGATGGCCACCCCGGTATCGCGGCTGCGCTCTGCCAGCAGCGCATCGCGCTGGGCGTGCTTGCCACGCTCGTACGGTGATGCGTTTGGCACCAGCACCAACTCGGCGCCGGCCTTGGCGGTTGCCGCCAGGGGTTCCGGGAACCACAGGTCCTCACAGATCACCAGGCCCAGCTGCACGCCGTTGACCTCGAAGACGCAATTGCCGCCGTCCGGGTCCACATCGAAGTAGCGACGCTCATCGAACACCGCGTAGTTGGGCAGCTCGCGCTTGCGGTAGGTGTGGGCGATTGCGCCCTCACGCAGCACGCTGGCCGCGTTGTAAACCACCGCGCCAGCACTTTGCGGCCAACCGACCACGGCAACGATGCCCTGCGCTTCGGCTGCAACCCGCGCCAGCGCCTGCTCGCAGCTGCGCAGGAAGCCCGGCCGCATCAGCAGGTCTTCCGGCGGATAGCCGCTGATGGCCAGTTCCGGAAACAGCACCACCTCGGCACCGTATTCGTCACGCGCCTCGTGCATCAGCTCGATGATGCGGCTGGCGTTGCCGTCCACGTCCCCGACCGGGAAATCGAACTGGGCCAGGGCGATGCGTAGCGATTGGGACATATCAACAACCTTCTGCTTGGCCCCGCACCCTGCGGGGGCTTGGTGTTGCCAACGCCGCGCGCAGGATGCTTTCGCAGACCGCGGCAGTGTGGCTCAGGGCTTCATTATTCCAGAAGCGCAGCACACGGTAGCCGTTGCGGTGCAGGAAGGCGTCACGGCGCGGGTCATTGGGGTCGGTGGCGTGCTGGCTGCCGTCCAGTTCGATCACCAGTTTGTGCGCCAGACAGGCGAAATCCACGACATAGGGGCCGATGGGGTGTTGGCGGCGGAACTTGAAGCCGACCAGGTGGCGGCTGCGGAGGAAGTACCAGATGCGCCGCTCGGCATCTGTCATGCGCCGGCGCAGGGCACGGGCGCTATTGGTTTTACTGCCTTTGCGCATGGACGTCTCCTTGTGGGGAGACGATTGCCTGGGAGGGCAATGGCTGGAATCGGGGAAACAAGGCTTTCGGTTGGGAAGATTCCCGCCTCTTCATGCGATCTGGGCCGGAGGCTGGGAAGCCAAAGCAGAAGCTTGCCCTCACCCCTACCCCTCTCCCGCAAGCGGGAGAGGGGACAGCAACGGCTAGAACCGAGAACACAGCCACAGCTAAAGCCAAAGCCAAAGCCAAAACCACAGCCCCAGCCCCAGCCCCAGCCCCAGCCCCAGCCAAAGCCAAAGCCACAGCCAAAGCCAACACCAAAACCAGAGCAAAGATTCAAAGCCCGAGCAAAGGGCGGAGTTCCGCTTTTGGCTCGGACTCGGACTCGGACTCGGACTCGTGCTCGGGATCGGGATCGGGATCGGGATCGGGATCGGGATGGGGATCGGGCTGTGGCTTTGGCTTTGGCTTTGGCTTTGGCTTTGGCTTTGGCTTTGGCTGTGGCTGTGGCTTTGGCTGTGGCTGTGGCTGTGGCTTTGGCTGTGGCTTTGGCTGTGGCTTTGGCTTTGGCTTTGGCTTTGGCTATGGCTTTGGCTGTGGCTTTGGCTGTGGCTGTGGCTTTGGCTTTGGCTTTGGCTGTCCCCTCTCCCGCCCGCGGGAGAGGGGTAGGGGTGAGGGCAAGCTCTTGCCCTTGCTCTTGCCCCGCCCTCCCCCAACCCCAAAAACAAGAAAGGCCACCCGAAGGTGGCCTCTCTCAAATCACTGAAGCGCAGTCTTACTTGACCAGCTTCGCGATAGCAGCGCCCAGGTCGCCCGGCGAACGGACGGTGACAACGCCAGCAGCTTCCATCGCTGCGAACTTGCCCTCAGCCGTGCCCTTGCCGCCCGATGCAATCGCACCAGCGTGGCCCATGCGCTTGCCGGCCGGAGCCGACGCACCAGCGATGAAGCCGACAACCGGCTTCTTCACGAACTGCTTGATGTACTCGGCACCGGCTTCTTCAGCGTCGCCGCCGATTTCGCCAACCATGATGATGCCTTCGGTCTGCGGGTCTTCGTTGAACAGCTTCAAGCAGTCAACGAAGTTCAGGCCGTTGATCGGGTCGCCGCCGATACCGATGCAGGTCGACTGGCCCAGGCCGACTTCCGTGGTCTGCTTGACCGCTTCATAGGTCAGGGTGCCCGAACGCGACACGATGCCGATCTTGCCCGGCATGTGGATGTGGCCCGGCATGATGCCGATCTTGCACTCGCCCGGAGTGATGACGCCCGGGCAGTTCGGCCCGATCAGCACGGTGTCCGGATGCGAACGGGTCAGCACGTTCTTGACGCGCAGCATGTCCAGCACCGGAATGCCTTCGGTGATGCAGACGATGACCTTGATGCCGGCAGCTGCGGCTTCCAGGATCGCGTCAGCCGCGTACGGCGGCGGCACGTAGATGACCGATGCGTCAGCATGGGTGCTCTCGACGGCCTCGGCCACGGTGTTGAACACCGGCAGGTCGATGTGGGTGGTACCACCCTTGCCCGGGGTCACGCCGCCAACAACCTTGGTGCCGTACTCAACCATCTGAGTGGCGTGGAAGGTGCCCTGCTGGCCGGTAAAGCCCTGCACGATCACCTTGGTGTTCTTGTTAATCAAAACAGACATTGGATTTCCTTCGGTGACGGATCAGGCGGCGTTCTTGACAGCTTCAACGATCTTCTTGGCGCCGTCGTTGATGTTGTCAGCCGGGATGATGGCCATGCCGCTGTCACGCAGCAGCTGCTTGCCTTCTTCCACGTTGGTGCCTTCCAGGCGCACCACGACCGGAACCTTGACGCCCACTTCCTTCACGGCAGCAATGATGCCTTCGGCAATCATGTCGCAGCGGACGATGCCGCCGAAGATGTTGACGAAGATGCCTTCGACCTTGTCCGAGGACAGGATCAGCTTGAACGCTTCGATCACGCGCTGCTTGTTGGCACCGCCGCCCACGTCCAGGAAGTTCGCCGGCTCGCCGCCGTTGAGCTTGATGACGTCCATGGTGGCCATGGCCAGGCCTGCGCCGTTGACCATGCAGCCGATGTTGCCGTCCATGGTGACGTAGTTGATGTCCAGCTCCGAAGCGATCACTTCGGTCGGGTCTTCCTGGGTCTTGTCGCGCATGGCAACCAGAGCCTTCTGACGGAACGCGGCGTTGTCGTCGCTGTCGAACTTGCCGTCCAGCGCGTACAGGTTGCCGTCGTCCAGGATGGCCAGCGGGTTGATTTCAACCAGCGCCAGGTCCTTTTCGTTGAACAGGCGGTACAGGTTCACCATGATGTTGGCGAACTGGCCAGCCTGCTTGGCGGTCAGGCCCAGCTTGAAGCCGAAATCACGGCCGTGGTAACCCTGCACGCCTTCAACGAAGTCGACGTTGAGCGAGTGGATCAGCTCGGGGGTTTCAGCAGCAACCTGCTCGATCTCCACGCCGCCTTCCGAAGAAGCGATGTAGGTGATGGTCTTGGTGCCACGGTCAACCAGCACCGACAGGTACAGCTCCTTGACGATCTCACCGGCGGTGGTCACCAGCACCAGGTTGACCGGCAGCTCGACGCCGGCAGTCTGGTAGGTAGCCATCTTGGTGCCGAGCATCTTGGCCGCAGCGGCCTTGACGTCGTCGGTGGTCTTGCAGAACTTGACGCCGCCAGCCTTGCCGCGGCCGCCAGCGTGGATCTGAGCCTTGACCATCCAGGGGCCCTGGCCCAGCGACTGGGCAGCAGCTACAGCCTCGTCCGGGGTCGCAGCGACCTTGCCGGCCGGGACCGGGATGCCGTATTCGGCAAGCAGTTGTTTTGACTGGTACTCGTGAAAATTCATGCGTCACCGTGGGAATAGGAACGACCGCACGCAACCACAGGGCCGAAACTGGCCAACTTGCAGGGCGGGCGGGCCCAATATTGTCGCCGACGGCGGCCCGGCACGCAAAGAAGTCTGTACAAATCGCCAAGAACGGCACGTCTTTGCCTGTTAATTCAGCTACTTGCCGATGATTGCCGGGCAGGTCGCCAAGCCCCCCGCCCGGTGGCCGGCGCACCTATACTGGCGTGATTACGCTTGGATAGGAGATCCGGCTTGGCCCCCAGTCCGTCGATCATCGACCGCATCGAATCCATCCCAACGCGCGAGCTGTACTTTTTTGCGTTGTACCGGGTGCTGGTCGCTGCACTGCTCAGCGCGCTGGTATTCGGGCCATTGACCTCGATGGTGGGCGAGGCGCACCAACCGCTGCTGGCGCAGACAGTCTCCATCGCCTACCTGCTGGTGTCGGCAGCCCTGCTGCTCTGGGGCCGCAACGCACGCTGGCTGCAGCGCATCGTGTTTGGCAGTGTGGTGATCGACATCATCGCCGCCACCCTGCTCAGCCACGCCCTGCCCGGCGCCAGCGCTGGCATCTCGATGTCGCTGCTGTTCAACATCGCGGCAGCCGGCCTGCTGCTGCCCTTGTCGCCCGCGCTGCTGCTTGCGTTGCTGGCCTGCGCGGCCAGCATTGCCGAATATATCTGGCAGATGCTGGAAGGCAGCCAGAACACCCGCACCCTGGCCGAGCTGGCAATGTTCGTGACCAGCTACCTGGCGCTGACCTTCATTGCCTACCAGATCGGCAGCCGCACCCGCCGCACCCAGCAGCTGGCCGACCAGCGCGGCGTGGAAGTAGCCAACCTGTTCGAAGTGAACGAGCTGATCATCCGCCGCATGCGCACCGGCGTGCTGGTAGTGGACACCAATGGCCGCATCACCCTGGCCAATGAAGCGGCCACCGCCCTGCTCGGCGACATGGAAGGCGCTCTGGCCATCGACCGGGTCGCGCTCAGCATCGCCTCGCCCGAGCTGGCGCGACGCCTGCAACGCTGGCGCAATGGCTGGCACGAAGACGAACCGCCGCTGCAGCTCGCCCCCGAGCAGGCCGAAGTACTGCCACGCTTTGCCCGCCTGCTGGCCGACAGCGACATGTCGCTGATCTTCCTGGATGACACCACGGTGGTCTCGCGCCGGGCCGAATCGCTGACGCTGTCCACCCTGGGCCGGTTCTCGGCGAGCCTGGCCCATGAGATCCGCAACCCGCTGGCGGCGATCAACTACGCCACCCAGTTGCTGGAGGAATCGGAGGACCTGGGTGAGGCCGACCGGCGTCTGCTGCAGATCATCCACCAGCAATGCCAACGTACCAACGGCATCGTCGAAAGCGTGCTGGCGCTGGCCCGGCGCGAACGTGCGAACCCGGAGAACCTCGACCTGGTCGCCTTCGTACGGCGTTTCGTGCTCGAATACCGGCAGACCCTTTCACTGGAAAACGACAGCCTGGAAGCGGTGATCCGCGAGCCGTCGGTGGTGGCCATGATGGACCCGCGGCATCTGCACCAGGTGCTGACGGCGCTGGTCCACAACGCCCTCAAATATGGGCGCATCGCCGAGGAGCCAGCGCGGATCCGCCTGCGTGTCGCCTCGGCCGGGCGCAACGCGGTGATCGACGTGATGGACCGCGGCCCCGGCATTCCCGATGCCATCGCCAGCCAGCTGTTCCGGCCGTTCTACACCACCTCCGAGCACGGCACCGGGCTGGGCCTGTATATCGCCCGCGAACTTTGCAGGGCCAACCAGGCCCAGCTGGACTACGTGTCCATTCCCGCTGGCGGCGCCTGCTTCCGGCTGACCCTGAGCACCCCTAAAACCGCGTTTACCCGCAGTGAGCGCCAATGATCCATTTTTCGATGCAATCGTTTGTAGACATGCCTCTACCTCGGCTATCGTTCCATTCATGAACGCAACACACAGCGCCCTGATCGTCGACGACGAACGCGACATCCGCGAATTATTGGTCCTCACCCTCGGCCGGATGGGCCTGCGGATCAGCACCGCCGCCAACCTCGCCGAGGCCCGGGAACTGCTCGCAAGCAACCATTTCGACCTGTGCCTGACCGACATGCGCCTGCCCGACGGCAATGGCATCGAGCTGGTGACCGAGATCACCCGCGACCATCCTGCTACACCGGTGGCGATGATCACCGCCTTTGGCAGCATGGACCTGGCGGTGGAGGCCCTGAAGGCCGGCGCCTTCGACTTTGTCAGCAAGCCGGTGGACATCAATGTGCTTCGCGGCCTGGTCCGCCATGCCATCGAGCTGAACAACGAAGCCCGGCCCAGCACCCCGCCACCGCCGGAAAACGCGACCCGCCTGCTCGGCAGCTCGCCGGCCATGGACGAATTGCGCGCAACCATCGGCAAGGTCGCGCGCAGCCAGGCCCCGGTTTACATCCTGGGCGAGTCCGGCGTCGGCAAGGAGTTGGTTGCCCGCACCATCCACGACCAGGGCGCGCGCGCGGCCGGGCCGTTCATTCCGGTCAACTGCGGTGCCATCCCCGGCGAATTGATGGAAAGCGAGTTCTTCGGCCATCGCAAGGGCAGCTTCACCGGCGCCCATGCCGACAAACCCGGCCTGTTCCAGGCTGCAAACGGGGGCACCCTGTTTCTGGATGAAGTGGCCGAACTGCCGCTGCAGATGCAGGTCAAGCTGCTGCGCGCCATCCAGGAAAAATCGGTCCGCCCGGTGGGCGCGGCCACGGAAGTCACCGTCGATGTGCGCATCCTCTCGGCCACCCACAAAGACCTGGGCACGCTGGTGCAGGACGGGCGATTCCGCCATGACCTGTACTACCGCATCAATGTGATCGAACTACGGGTACCGCCGCTGCGGGAACGCCGCAGCGACCTGCCGCAACTGGCCGGCACCATCCTGCAGCGGTTGGCGCAATCGCAAGGCCAGAAGCCCCCGCATCTGGCCGCCTCGGCATTGGAAGCGCTGGATGCCTATTCTTTTCCCGGCAACGTCCGCGAACTGGAAAACATCCTCGAGCGCTCGCTGGCCCTGGCCGATGGCGACCGCATCGACGCCAGCGACCTGCGCCTGCCGCAGCCGCAGAGCGCGGTGCAACGTACTGCTGTCGACGGCACTGCGGCAGCCGCCGTTACCGTCGTCCAGGAAGCCGTTGTAGACATCGACCCGACCAACGCCGCCCTGCCCTCCTACATCGAGCAGATGGAGCGCACGGTCATCCAGAAGGCGCTGGAAGAGAATCGCTGGAACAAGACCAAGACCGCCGCCCAGCTGGGCATCACCTTCCGTGCGCTGCGCTACAAGCTGAAAAAGCTGGGCATGGAGTAAGGCGGCCCCCAGCACCAAGGTAGAGCCGAGCCATGCTGCGCGGGGGGTGTTACGGGCAAGCCTCAGCCGAGCCG